>CAZISU010000460.1:0-5483 GCA_964541935.1 uncultured Planctomycetaceae bacterium
CTGCGGGACATCACGCTCGTTCTATTGGGTTGTCAAGATTCGCTAGACCAACACAGGGGGGCGCGATGTTAGAATGGGGTGTGATTCAAGCCCGGAACGGTTCCAGGCTGAACCCAAATGGGAAATTTCGGAGTAAGGAAAAGTTGATGTCTATCTTCCGGATGATGACTCTCCTCACGGCAACGGCTGCCGTGGTCTTCTTATCGATCACCTTCACCTCGCCCCGCATTTTGCGAGCCGAAGAGAAACCAGCCACGTGGTGGGAAGCGGAAACCGCTATGGGCAAAGGTGGCCGGCTGCTGTTGAGCAACAAGACGTGGTGGAAACGTGCCCAGGCCTTGGCCCCCGGCCGGCATTTTGTCGTGAAAAGCTCCCAGCCGGGTGGAGGCTCAATGCTGATTCGACGCGAACAGTGGAAGTCGCGCGGCAAAACGCTCGAGGCCATTGTATGTGTCATCGACGACGATGGAGACTTCCGCAACGGCGACAAAGACGGCGATAAAGACAACGATTGCTACGTGGCAGACTATGGGGCCGACGGTAAAGTCGATCGCATGGTTGACTATATGGACAACGACGGCAACGGCAAGCCCGACGAGATGGACATCCGCTATTTCGTCGACGGCTGCCTGCGTCGCGCGTGGTTCGGCGTCGATTTGGATAAAGACGGCCACATGTGGGTAGTCGACCAGTACGAGTATAAGAGCAACTTTTTCCTCTGCGACGCGTACGGCAATAACATGATCTATTTCAACGGATACGACTCCCAGCGGAATCAATGGTTCCCGGCCAGCGAGTGTCCGTTCGATTTCCACGATACCGACGGCGATGGTCAGTCGGAGGCCGTTGTCCGCGTTAGTGCCGTTCCCCTGGCTTACGACCCGCAAGAAGGCGTGGATATTGCTAATAACGTGAATGCCAGCAGCGCGCCGCGAAGCGATAAAACTCGCGATATGGGTGCCTTGAACGTCCGCTACAGCATCGATATCGACGGCCTCAGCAGCAAACAACGGCCCTTGCATTACGACTTGGGCTTCAACCTTATCGGGCGTCAACCGTACCAGTACAAGGGCATGAAACACACCAATCCGCTACGTCGGGCCCCGAAAACAACCGTGTGTATCCCGCACAACGCCACACGTCGCATGGCCGAAACCTATCCGGCCCAGCAGACGGGCTTTAGTTGGCGTGAGTTCAAAGACGATGCCAGGCAGCTAGGCTTCGGGCAGTTGGCCGACGATGATCGCCGCTGGGAAGGCATCTTTTGGACATGGAGCCGCCGTCTCATGCACAACACGGGCGGACCCACACAAACATGGAACATGCGACGCGAGTTCCGCTCCACGCCTTCGACTCGACGTGAACTCTACTACTCGCGTGTCGACCGCCGCATCCACCTCAAGGGAGCTAGCGAAGGCTGGATCCGCATCGGACACTTCGGCAATAAAAAACCATTTGGCGAGATCCGCTATTTCGACACCGACAAAGACGGCTATTTCGACCGCTGGGAAGTCTATCGTCAAGGCTCGGCCATACCGCTTCGCACGAGCACGGTTTGCGATTCCGTCGCACGCGACTTGCCTGCCGATTGGGATAAGCTAATCGAGTTCTATACCACAGAACTGCTGCCCGAGGCAATTCATGCGAATGAAGCAATCATGGCGGCAATGCGGCTCGTGGATCCCGATTATGCGACTCCCGAAGAGTTGCATACCACCTTGAAATCATCCTCTAACGATACCGAAAAACGTTACATACAAGACATTATCCGCGAGTGCCAATACCAAGCACTGCGAGAAAAACTATCATCCCAAAGCCACAAGATGCTGGAAAAACCGTCCTGGGAATCGCGACGAATTCACCCCTCGGCACCCTCGCTGGTTGGCTGGAATCTAGCCCTGCAACTGACCGAGTTGGACACGGCCTATGGCCAGGGACGCTACAAAGATGCCGTGAAAGTTCTAAAACAAATCGCTTCGCAACACAAAATAACCAACAAACCGCCAGCAGATTAAGCTGAAACAATGACTTCAGTCTTGTGGCTTAAGCACTTCTGTATATTCGCGACAAGCCACACCAAGCCGGGCTACTTTTCCTCCGCGACGGGGCCTGTACAGATTTTTGTGTAAATACCCTAGTGGCACGGCCATCCTGGCTGTCGTAGACCAGCGAATATTGACAACCTATCAGAACGAGAATAAAACACCGCACATTGGTGGATGAAATCGTAATTGTCCGACGCCAAGATAGAGAATGCAATTACATCATCAAATGATGATGCTACGCTCTTTGACAATTCGGTAAGATAAGCATTTCGTTTGCACTTTAAGCGCGCACGGGTAGCAACATCGATCCAAAACGGCTTAGATCATATTACTCAAGCGGCACATTGAAGTTTCACGATAGGCAAGTACTTTTGGCCACGATGGAAGCTGACTTCCAGCGTCAATTCCGCTCCGGGATTGCCACGTACCAAGGCCCAGGGTTTGGCACAAGGAGACCCGCGTGACCAAGATTCCCGTGATTCCGGAGTTTTTCGATAACAGATGGATCTACTCATACAATCCATCCTACCTTCCGGCTTCAGTATTCACGATTGTGCGATTGGCTGACTGCAAGTGAAGCTACGCCTATTGATGGCAATAGTTCTCTTGGCATGAAAATACCGATTCAAGCCATCTCTCTGCGGGACATCACGCTCGTTCTATTGGGTTGTCAAGATTCGCTAGACCAACACACTCAACCCAAGATTCTGCCGCCCAAACCTGAGTCAATTCCGAAAAGTGTTACCTTGAATTGAACCAGGCCGAGAATAGTTCGAAAACCGTATTGTACGGGGCAGCGATTTGTTAGTGAGTCGGAACCTTGCGAGACGTTTTAGTACCGCCGCCTAGCGAGATCAGGTGCGAGAAGGTTCGCAGGTACATTACGCCCTGGGCGATGGCTGGGGTGCTGTTGCTGGGTTCGGCGAGGTCGACGCGGGCAAGTTCTTCGAATTTGTGGGACGCCGCGAGGACGATGACTTGGCCCTTTTGTTCGATGCAGTACAGCCGGTCGTCGACGATCACGGGCGAGCCCAGGTAGGTGCCGCCGATGCGTTTTTGCCAGTGGACTTTGCCGCTGGGTATGTCGAGACAGGTGGCCACGCCGCGGTCGCTCCAGGTAAACAGCAGCCGGCCCTTGGCCACGGGCGTAATCACATAGGGCAGCGAGCCTTTGATTTCGTAGGCAACCCGGGGCTTGGCTCCCGTGCTGGGATCGCCGGGCCGGACGGCGTACATTTCCTTGCCCGCGGTGCCGCCGCCGGCGCTGGCGAATATCAGTCCGCCGACTGCCAGCGGCGATCCGGTGGTGCGGAGTTTGAACAGATCGATTTCCCAGTTGATCTTGCCCGAGCGCGGCTCGACGCTGGTCATTCCGTTGGCGCGGCTGATGACGATCAACTGCGTGGGGCCGTCGGCGGGCTGGTATAAACAGGGCGTTGAAAAGGATGCCTTGATCGTACGGCGGTCGTTCTTCCATCGCGTTTCGCCGGTCGTGCGGTCCAGGGCGATGAGGCTGCTGTTGCCGCCTTCGTCCTGATCGTTGGCCAGTATCAGCGTATCTTCGACGAGGATGGGCGAGGAGGCGAAACCGTCTTCGGCCACCCAGGGGCCCAAGTTGCGGCGCCACGCCAGGCTGCCGTCCTTTTGATTCAAAGCGACCACGATGTACTCTTCGGGCGTTGCCCAACTCAGGTAGAGGCGTTCGCGGTCGACCGTGGGTGAGGCGGAGTCGTCGCAGTTGTCCTTCCACTTGGGGTGCGACGTAAGCTGTAACTCGCGTTGCCAGATCAGGCCGCCGTCGGACGTTCGCATGCAGCGGACGATTTTCTTGAAGTCCTTTTGGACGATCGAGGTGACGAAGATTTTGTTTTCCCAGATGACCGGCGAGGAGAAGCCTTTGCCGGGCAAGGCGACGCGCCAGTTGTAATCGTCGGCGGTCCAGTGGGCCGGGACGGTTTTGGCGGGGCTCAGGCCCGTGCCGTTGGGGCCGCGGAATCTGGTCCAGTCTTGGGCGTTTGACGCGGTGGTCAGTGCCGTTGCGAGCAGGGCCGAGCATGCAAACAGAAGGGGCAAGGCGAGGGTAGATCGAATCGCTGTATTCATCGGGGGCTCCTGCTGGTCTGGTTGGAGTTCGAGGATGGGGGCCATGTGGTGTATTCTATGGGGTTGGACAGCTTATCGCAAGTAAGCAGGGCATGCTTGGCGCAACGTTAGAAGGTAATCGTTCACTGTCCTGGCCCAAGGCGCCATGGACGGTCAAGATATTTTTGATTCTGCAACCCGTCGCTGGGCATGCGCTAATTGCGGACGGCCACGTTCTTTCGATGCAACGTGCCAGCAACAACTCTGCCGCTTGCCGTCCATGAGATCTTGTGCTGCATCTTCAGAAGCTCTTAAGATAACCTTGGCTCAAGTAAAAGGCAACGGCCAAGCAGTTGATCCTGTAAAAGCCGAAGCCGAGCGAGAGCAGCAACGATGGCTGACTGAGAATGGTTGTGGAGCGCATTTGCATCGTCTCATCAAACGTTGGACCGGCGAAGATATTGAGCCCGGTTGCGGTTGCAGTAGTCGCATTGCCGAGATGAACGCTCGTGGGCCAGGGTGGTGTCGGGAGAATGTTGATATAATTGTTGATTGGTTGATTGAGGAAATCGATCGGCGGTTGAAGTTGGCCAAGGACGAGGGCGAGTCTGTTGGTTGGCGTTTGCGAATTGGTGGGATTGGTTTGCCGGGTCGGAGGTTTGTGTTGAGGTGGATTGTGTTGGTGGCTGTTCAGCGGGCGGAGCGAAAAATAACCGTATAGCGATCAAGGGTAGCACAAGCAACAAATATTTGGCATGCGATGTTCGCCGCCAGTCGCAGCGTGCATCGCGGGCCCCGCTGTCACCCAAACGGCCAATAGAATTGCCACAAGCAACGATCGTAAACTCATCACAGTCTCCTCGGGAAGCGAAAGCAGGACGCATTTAGCTCGACTATAGGGCAGTGTCTGCTACAGTCCTACCGTCATTACTGGTTTTTAAACAGGTAGAGGCCCTCTTTCCCGGGGGCGATGATGTCGGGACGATTGTCGCCAGTGACATCTTCCACCCAGAAGTATATGCCAACGGCGCTGGCCTGCTTGGAGTTGCCATAGTCGATCGTGTGGGGTGTAAAGTTGCCACTCTTGTCGAAATCGAAGTAGCGGACGAAGACGGGATCTGCCCCGCCCGGGTCGCTTCCGTTGTGAGCGTGGTAGCGTTTGCCGGTGATGAGTTCGACGCGCCCATCACCATCGATATCGGCCAGCAGCATATCGTGGTATTGGGACGACCGGTCGTCGATCAAGTGCTTTTCCCATGTTCGCTTGCCGTCGCCGTCAACCTTCTGTTCGAGCCAGAAGAGTCCGTAACCATGGCCGTTGCCGTAGATGATGTCGGCTTTTCCGTCTTCGTTGAC
>CAZISU010000461.1:0-4615 GCA_964541935.1 uncultured Planctomycetaceae bacterium
AGCATGAAGATCTGCGTCATCCGCCACCGCGCGGCCGGCTGGCGCGACCTACACTGCGACGACGTGCTGGCAGCCCTCAACGCACTGCGACAGTTGGCGCTAGCACCGCCGGAGAGTGAATAGCGAATATGTTGTAAAGCCGGCTAGCAGCTATGTGGTTGCGGGCCGGCTACAAACATCCCTCCCACCCACGTTCTTCCAGCGCCTTGGTCACTTGCCTGATCGACTCCTCGTCGTTCTTATTGGCCACCAGTGTAGCGTCTGGCGTGACGATCACGATCAGATCCTTGACGCCCACCGTGACCACTACGTGTTGCTCGTCGGTGGCGCGGATGATCGAGCCGCCCGTTTCGATGCCCAGGTAACGAGCCGCGTCAACTACGTTGCCGTCGGCGTCGGGCGCGTGCAGTCGTTCCAAGGCCCGCCAACTGCCCACGTCGTCCCAGTCGAAGGGCGCCTCGACTACTACCACGTCGCTGACGTGTTCCATCACGCCCAGGTCGATCGAGATCGGCTCGATCAGCGCGAACTCGCGTCCGAGAACCTCTTCGTAGTCTGGCGTGTCGAAGGCGTCGGCGATGCGTTCGAGGTGCTCGCGCATGGCGGGCTGGTGTTCGTAAATCGCATCGAGGATGGTTTGGGCTTTCCAGACAAAAATGCCCGAGTTCCAATAGAACCCGCCCCGGTCCAAGTACTGTTTGGCGACGTCGGCCTTGGGCTTCTCGTGGAATTGCTTAACGTTATGAACGCCCGGCGCGTGCTCGGCCGAATCGAGTGATTCAGAAGCCAGCGGCTCGCCACGTTCCACGTACCCAAAACTCTCGGCCGGATACGTCGGTCGAATGCCGAAGGTGATCATCCGCCGTGGATCCTCTTCGACGAGCCGCGCGACTAGCAAAATAACGTCGCGAAAACCCTCGTCCGGCCCGATCACATGGTCGGACGGCATCACGGCCATTATGGCCTCGGGATCGTCGCGAAGGATGCGGATGGCGGCCAGGCCGATACAGGGGCCCGTGTCCCGCTTGCAGGGCTCCATCAAAATCGCCCCGTCGTGCAGCTCGGGCAACTGCTCGGCGATCTGGTCGGCCAGCAGCGCCGTGGTGGCCACGAAAATTCGCTCCGTCGGTGCCAGGCCTGCGAGCCGGTCGGCGGTCGCCTGGATCATTGTACGGTTGCCGAGCATTCCCAAAAGTTGTTTCGGTCGCAGACGACGGCTTTCCGGCCAGAACCGCGTGCCGGCTCCGCCAGCCATGATAACTGCATGTAGCATATTGATATTCCGGTTGTCAGACTGTGGACTTTAGTGGGTAGCCCCGATAGCTTGTCTATTCTCGAATACAAACGCCTGAAGCCAGTTAAGTGACTGTGGTGCAATGATTTATGGCATTTGGTAAATCGTTTTTTTTGGACAAGGATACTGGTAATCGGGTGTCGCAACACCTGCGATTTCTGGATTACACTCGACCTATTTTATCGCTGGAACCTGTGTTGTGATAGGCTACCTATCGGGGTGCCGCGTTTTCCATTGTTTCCCGCCCTTCGCTTGCGCTTCGCGCTTAGTATTTCAAGCGAAAACACCACTTCACGAATAATCCATGACAGGCAAGATCTCAGAGTTACCCCCACTGGAAAATATCTTCGTATTAAATAGAAGATAGCTCTTGACATGCGGCACGCCTGCCGTTAATCTTCTATGTAACTAGAATGTTGCCGAACTGGATTTATTCGGGAGATATTGTCAATGGTCCGTCCCAAGCTGGAATACCCCACTAAACTCGAGCTGCAAATTCTCAAGGTGCTTTGGCAGAAGGCGCCTTTGCCCGTTCGCGACGTGCGTCAGGCCTTGGCCGCGGCCGGCAGGGAGCTGGCCCACACGTCGGTGATTACCACGCTCAACGCCATGGCACGCAAAAAGTATCTGCGGCGTTCCATGCAGGGTAATGCATGTATGTTCGCGCCGCGGATCAGTCGCGAAGATGTCCGCGGGGGCATGCTCAGCGATATGGTCAACCGCGTTTACGACGGGTCGGCAAAAGAGGTCGTGCTGGGGCTGTTCGATTGTGGCGAGTTGGATGCGGACGATCTGAAGGAACTGCGGACTCTCATTAACCAAAAGGTGAAGGAGCAGAATAATGAACGCAAGTAACGCGTGGCAGATGTTCGATTGGGTCGCGGCCGCCGGTTTTTTGCAACTACCCCAGGCGCTGGGCCATTTCCTCTGGCAGGGGTGTGCCGTGGCGATTTTATACGCGCTGGCAGCCCGACTCATGCGTGCGGCCACGGCCAATACTCGCTATCTCGTGGGCGTCGCGGCCATGCTCTTGATGGCAGCCTGCCTGCCGCTAACGCTGCTGCTGATCCCTGCGGCCGAAACGACGCCAGCGGTGGAAACCGCAAGCCTGCTCGAAGCGGCCCCGCTGGCGGGCGAGACCTTTGTGCCTGAGATTATCGACGAAACCGCGTTGGAACCTGTCGTGTGGCAGGCGGACGCCGGGCCCTTGCCGCCGCAGCCTATCGCATTGAGCCAAACGCCGCCGCTTTTGCCAGAGCCGCTTGAGGAGGACCGTGTCGCCGCAATCGTGGTCTGGGCCTTGCCCTGCACGAGCGTTCTCTATTTGTGCGGCGTGGTTGCCATGCTAGCGCGAGTTGCCCTGGGGCTTTGTGGCGGACGACGCCTGCGACGAGATTGCATCGCCGTCACGCACGCCCCCACGCTTGACGTGGTCCGCGACCATGCGCGTCGCATGCGCATGCGTGTCGTGCCCTTGGTCGCCAGTTGCTCTCGCGTGGGCGTGCCGGTGGTGGTGGGCGTATTGCGGCCCATGATTCTGCTGCCGGCCAGTCTCATGTCGGGCCTGACGCCACGCGAACTTGAAGCCGTGCTGATACACGAGTTGGCCCACATCAGGCGTTTCGACCCGGCGGTCAACGTCTTGCAGCGATTGGTCGAGGCCATGCTGTTTTTCCACCCAGCCGTGTGGTGGGTCAGTCGCCGCGTCAGCGCCGAACGCGAAAACGCCTGCGACGATCTGGTGCTGCGCACGAGTTGCGGCCGTAGCGAATACGCCCAAGCCCTACTCCGCATGGCCGAACTATGCATGGCCCGGGGCGACCGCACCATGATCGGCACGTCGGCCCTGGCCGCCACAGGCAAAAACACCACGCAGTTCAGGCGCCGCCTGCTCCGCATTCTCGACCACAACGACAAAACCCCCATCCGTCTAACAACGCCCGGCATAGTGGTTTCAATGCTGTTGATCCTTACCCTGCTGCTCGCGCCAGCCGCCTGGCGAAGCATCGCTCGGGCCGAAGGTGAAGCGGAAAAAACGTGTGAGGAAACACAGGTCGATCAAGAGCATCAGCCGGTATCGATGTCGACCGAGGAGTTTGGCTGCCTGAGCGACGCGGAACAACGCGCGCTGCTGGTCCGCGTTTTCGAACGTCGCCTGGAACACGCAAAGAATCTTTATTATGAAACGGAACAGGTTGTAAGAAGCTTCGAAAACATCGAAGGAAAACCCGGCAAGCTGCTGAAAAAACATCCAAGCGGCCGACACCAATTCCGACATTTGCAGCTAGGTGACTCCTTCCGTGTGGACGTGAACGGATATCGTAATCCCAAAGATACTGAACCTTCGAATTGCAGTTCCATGGGCGTCAACGCCGCAGAAGGCCTGGGACGATACACGACTTCCAAAGACGGAAAGAGGACGCCGTCCGGAGACGTCAGGTATCCCTGCGATCCGGGAAACAGCAATTTCTATCTCAACTGGCTAACTCACAAGTATTCTGAAAGACGCCCGATAGTGGGAGAGTATCTATTCCCATACCTCTTGGACCACAAAGACGATTTTCAGATCGAAGCACCGGTTGCGGGCGATAAGGTGCGGCTGACCGTGTCTTGGCGACCTAAATGGAACGGCAAACGGGTGTTTACCCTCGATCCAGGCAAAGGTTTCCTGCCCGTCCGCTGCGATTCAAGTTTCGATTATCGCCCCACAAAGGGCCGCCAAAGGTGGCGAGTGGAAAAGACTGTGGTGGAAAAGAGTCGGCTTGTGAGAGATGTCTGGATGCCTATTAAGCTGATACATGAGGTTTCCGGATCAGTAATTCCTGAAGTTATAAATGTATATAACACGAAGGTAACGCGGATCGAGCATGGCACGGTGACGTCCGATGACATCAGGGTGCCGTTCACCGAGGGCATGAAGATTCATGATACGGTCGAGGGAGTGGCTTACACTGCCGATGCTCAAGGCAACCCCGGCTCGGATCTCAAACTCGCGCCCAATTGGAAACACAAGCCGCCCAAAGAATGGAAACAAGGCAAAGCCGACGGCACGTTTTCGATGGCCAGCAGATTCTCTCCCGCCGATAGAGAGAAGTTGGATGAGGCCAGAAGGAAGGTAGCGGCGAAACTCCAACCCATGAATGCGGCCTTGAAGGTGCTGCAAACCGATCCACCTGCCACTCAGGACGAACGTATCAAAGCCGCCTTGGAGATATTGCGGGTCTACAAGATGCGTGATAACAATGAGGCCACCTGGGCGGCAGCCATCCGCGCACTGATCCAGATCGGCAAGCCCGCGGTTCCAAAGCTCATTGAAGAACT
>CAZISU010000461.1:4625-5483 GCA_964541935.1 uncultured Planctomycetaceae bacterium
CGAACCGAACGTGGGGAAACGCTACGGGCATTGGGATTCGTCTTGCGTGGGATCAACGATCCGCGTTCTGTGCCGGCGTTGATTCGTGCTATGCCTCGCATGTTACAACCACCGGACAGTGACTATGGCCTACGCATCGACGACGATCCCGAACTTGTGGCCTTTATGGTGCGGCATGACAATAAACCCGGCGGCCGTCATGGATCAAAGATGTTCTCGTATGGGCGTCCGATTCGCGAAATCATGCCCGCACTGGAAAAAATAACGGGCGAAAAGTCTGGTTGCAATGACATTAGATTTGTCCATCTTGATGGCGATCTGAAGCAGCGTCGCATCAAACGGGAGCTTTTCCTGAAGCATGCGCGACGATGGGCCGATTGGTGGTCGAAGAATTGGCAACGATTCGTCAAGGATGAAGGCGAGGCACAACTCGATCTTATCAAGAAATCATTGCAGCGATACTCGCAGGTTATTTCCCGAGATTCTAAGGCGCCGAAGCTGATCGGCCGCGCCATTTATGGCAAAGGCGTGAACAGTGAAGTCGGCTTGGTCGGTTCAGTTGTTTTGGACGGGCGAAAATTCCCGCGAGGTGCGAATGTGACCGTGGGAGACGGATCAAGTAATTGGTTAGTGAGGTCATTCGATGAGTCACCGTCTGACGGGTTCTTGGATCTGGATAGCGGCCGGCTGCCGTGTCCAAGCGAGGAACTCATCAAGGCATCAGCGGGACATACTCCTTCAAAAGAATTGCTGGCTTGGGCCCAACGCGAGGGCGTCGATCTCATCACAGTCAAGATCAAATCGTCCGACGGCACAAAATCGCATGGAATGGCATTACCTGCAAATCGCACTTTTGTC
>CAZISU010000462.1:0-5475 GCA_964541935.1 uncultured Planctomycetaceae bacterium
TGCGGGTTGGTGGAATGGGGTTGCCGGGACGTCGCTTGGTGTTGAGGTGGATTGTGTTGTTAGCTGTGTGGCGGGCGGAACAAAAAATAACCGTATAGCGATCACGGGTGGCACAATCCACAAATATTTGGCATACGATGTTCACTTCATCAAAAGCAAATAGCCAGATTCTCTTTGTTTTTCACTATTTGCTTCCAGTTTTGCAATAGGTTGCGATCGTTTTCGCATGACCGGAATCGGCAAGTTCCTGTCAGATAAGCACTTACAAAGAGACGAGTTTGAAATGCATATTGAACGGGGAGGCAGCCGGGCGAGTCTGTGCGTCCGGTATTGATCTTTCACAATTTAGTCTGTGTTAAAAGCCGTTGGGTGTGACGAATCCAGCGGTTTTGAAATTATATATCTTTGAAGGCGAATCTTGCGGCACCAGATGCTTTGGCCCGGATAAATCAAGGGAGAGTTCCAGGCTGGGGTGTATTGCGGATCAAGAGGGTGCTCTGATCAAGTCTATGGTAAAAGGCAGGTTTTACTCAATCGGCGATAGTGGGTGCAAGGGCCTTCTCAGCTACCAAAAAATGAAAGGCCCAGTATGAGGCTTTAGCGTGGCCGCTCTGTTCAGATAACTCGGTCTCTGTCGTAACTGATTGCATACCTGAATGGTAATTATAATATTGCAGTTTTGCTTGAGTAATGGATAGCATAACCGTAACCTAATGTCTCTACACCCATCTGTAGACCGTTAAAAAGAATATCACTGTCTATCAAGTCCTTGTCAGAATGTGAATATAGGTGCCTTTCGCAATAAAGTAAGATCTCATATTGACTTAGTTGACGTTATTGAATTTATTCTGCCGATAATCTTGACAATAAAATTAAACCCACTAGGATAACGTCTATGGCAACTTCAACTACAAATAACAATTCGCGTGTTCATCAGTTGGCCAAACGTCTGGAAGGCGACATTCGCCGACGGGGGCTTGTTGACGGCGACCAGTATCTCACGGCCGCACAGGCCGGCGAGATGATGGTGGTCAGCACTACCATGGCCCAGCGGGCTCTGAGAATATTGGCCGAAAAGAAAATCCTCGTACGTCGTCGTAATGCCGGCACATTTGTGGGGCCGGGCTTGGAAGAAGAAGGCGGAACTATTGTTCGGAATATACACGTGCTGTTGTCCGAGGGCACCGATACAAAACTGGTGCGTCCCGACCAATTGATGGACGGCATTCGTGCGGCGATACCCGGCGTTGGTGTGAATTTCAATTTCATGCCGGTTGGCGAAGAGATTCGTTACGTTCGGGAGCTTTTAGACACATCAGAAGCGAATCGGAAAGCCATGGGGGTTGTTGTCTGTCGTGCAACCCGCGATGTTTACCGCACTTTGGCCGAGATTGGTGTGCCGACGGTTGTATTTGGAATGCTTTGGCCGGGTGAGCCTTCATTGCCATCGATCAGCTATGACGAACACGAGATGGGCAGGTTGCTCACGCAATATCTTATCGACCGGAAGCACCGTCGCATGGCACTTTTGAGCCACCAAGGATGGCCAGGCGACAACGACTTTTTCGATGGTGTGAGCGAGGCCTTTACCAAGGCCGAGCTGCCGCACAACGCAATGATCTTGCGGGCCGTGCCACACGAAACATCGATTTTCTCCGCTGCCGCCAGGGATCTCCTCGAAATGCCCGATCGTCCCACGGCCATAATTGTCCGTGGCAGTCAGTTTGCCAAAATTGTTTCACAAACCGCCGAAAGCCTCGGATTATCAGCACCGGAAGACGTGGAGATTGTGTTCCAGGACTTCGCCACCAAGCAGGTCGAGTATTCTCCCTACCCGCATGTACAGACAAAGAAGCAATTCGAGGAAATCGCATTACAAATCGGCCAAATGCTAAATGTCGTTTCACAAGGCCAACTGCTGGAAAAACCAAAAGTAACGTTGCCGGTAAAGCTTTGCTTGCCGGTTACTGAAAAAGACATTCCATAGACAGCATCGTAAAACTTGCAGAGTCCGTATTATACGTTTTGAAGCAGAGACGCTTTTCGGAACCATCAACACAAACCCCAGTTTATTTAACACGGAGAAAAAGATGAGATCAGAAAGATTACTTTTTCGAAGCGGCTTTACCCTCGTGGAACTACTGGTGGTAATCGCCATTATCGGAATTCTGATCGCTTTGCTGCTGCCGGCCGTGCAAGCCGCTCGCGAGGCTGCCCGTCGAATGCAATGCACAAACAATCTGAAGCAGCAGGGTGTCGGCCTGCACAATTATCACGCGGCACACAATAAGTTTCCAGCGGGAATGATTGTGCATGCAAATGGCACTTGGGGATGGTCGTGGAGCGCGGCAATTCTTCCGTACTTGGAGCAGGGGCAAATCGAGAAACAGATCGACTATACAAAAGGCTACTGGGATTATACCACGAGCCAGAATTGGTATGCCTGTGAAGAACGGCTTGCCGCATTCACTTGCCCCTCGGACCCCAGGGGTGGAGAGTGGGTTGACTATGGCGGGCCAAACCCCTCGGATGCAAAGGGTGGAGCGGAATGGAAAGACTTTCCGGCAATAAACTACGTCGGCGTGGCGGACAGCGTAGATCACTTGCAACCTTCAAAAGCACCTCGTCAGGATGCTAACGGTGTGTTTTTCGGCAACTCCAAGGTCGCGGTAGGCGACATGCAAGACGGCTCCAGCCACACACTTTGCGCAGGTGAGATCACTGGCGCAGATGGAAAACACGCCAGTGGCAACGAAGCCTACTTCGGACATTTTGTGGGAACTCACAGCATTCAAGACACTTCAGATGGAATCAATAGTTGGAACACGGTTCCTGGGGGACGTGCAGGGGATCCTATCGATGGTGACGGAGGAAACCGCCATTTCGAGTTTTTTGATGAAATCGGTTTTTCGAGTTTCCATCCCGGCGGATGTAATTTTCTCATGGGCGACGGAAGCGTTCACTTTCTTGAAGAAAGCATCGAGGTGGGAATATTGGCCGCTATGACTACCCGGTCGGACGGAGAAACCCTTGAAACCACATTGCCATAAGATTGCCGTGTTTTGGTTGCCGCAAAGATAGAACCAATGGAAACGACAAGAGCAAACATGCGAAGCAAAGCTTATTCATGGCTAATGATGTTGTTGGCCGTGCTGACAATCACTGGCTGCGGCGACCGCTCCGATGGGCCGAAGCGGGTGCTTGTCTGCGGAAGTGTGACTTATGCCGGGCAGCCAATTGCCAATGGAGAAATCCGCTTCGAGTCCCTCGATGGCAAGACACCTCCCGTTGGTGCGGCTATCAGTGACGGCAGCTACAAGGTATCTGCCCGTGGTGGCGTACCTGTGGGAAACAACCGGGTGGTGATTCTTGGTTACCGTGCCAATCCCAGCATGGAAACAAAAACTGATTCTCCACCCGGAATAGGCAAGCCCGCCGTGCAGTATATACCGGTGAAATACAACGCAAAATCTCAGCTTCAGATCACCTTAGATTCCGAGGAGGACCAAAAAACTCTCGACTTCAATTTGGAGCAGTAAATCGGAACGCAGGAGAGGCATCTTTTCTATTTCCATTAGCACTATGTTTTTTGAATCTTTTTGATGAGGAGAATCTGTAATGACTCACACATGCACTCGCTTACTAATGGCGTTTCTTCTCCTGCTGGCTGTCGCCGCCGCGGGAAACGCCGCGATCACCGAGCTGGACTCGTCCGGCTTCGATTGGTCGTATGAGATGGACATCCTGCCTGATGCGGAAGACCTGGATGAGAATGGCACATTTGATTTCACATTCTCAAATAGTTCGGCAGGCACCGTTTCTGTTGCGGACGGAATTATGACGTTAAACTCAACCGCCACAGGTTCCTGCTATTTCTATGCGGGTGCCGCGGATACCATATGGCCTGGCAAGTTTACGGCGGCAGGCGGATATACTATCGAGGCACGAGTGAAGGCCGTCAGTGATGCCAACTGGCGAGGTCCGTTCGCAATGGTAGCAAGCCCTGACGGCACTGCGGACCATTCATATTTCAATATCCAATCCAGCGGGCAGTCTTGGGGTGAGCAACCGCCCGCGGGAGGATTGGGAAGCAACGATAATATGGATGATTATCATGACTTTCGCATAACGGCCATGAATGAAGGTGGAGTATTCCATGTATGGCGAGACGGTGTTCTTGTGGGTGAAAACCTTGTAAGCCCATCGTCTTTTAATCTAGACCGCTTTCTTTTTGGCGATACGGGCGGCGGCAACGCTGGCGAATGCATGGTCGACTATCTGAGGTTTACATCTGGCAACTTCGCGCCGGTAGGCGGGGAACAACCTGTTCCGCTGAATAGGCCTGAGAGGCCTGGAGCGGTGGCTGGCGGACCCGTTATCGACGACGGCACCACACCCTATGCATGGTATCGTGCCGACGAAGGCGTCGTCACATATCCCGACGGGGCCACCCGCGTTGCTTGGTGGTCCGATCAGTCGGGCAACGATCGGCACTTGGAAGCCTTCGCCGAGCCCAACTTGACCAGCGATGGGATCGAAGGGAGAGCGGTGGTTAGTTTCGACGATGTTCGAGGCGACCGTTTGCAAGCAACTGTAGCCGATTGGGGTGAAGCGGAGGCAGGCACCGTTTTTGCCGTTTGGTCCAGGGTTGACACTAGCTATAGTGGTGCGACTTTCGTCTACGATTCCGCCGCCGACGGCCCACAACAGTTTTTGTCGTTGCGTGACAAAAGAGACCCGGTGGACGTCGAAACGGGTGGAAGTACCGTTGATGGTGAAGATTGGTGGACGCATTACACGAGCGATAGCGTTTTGAACGATCCGGTTGGGGAAGGTAATTGGGGTGTTACCTCAGTTTCACATACAACCGGCCTGACGGATACCGTTCGCATCAACGGCGAGGAGGTTTATGTGGGTGACCTGCTTTCCGAAGGCATGCACGGCCTGACGCTGGGCGCGAATAGGGAAGGCTTAAACTCCTGGACCGGTTACATTGCGGAGGTGATTGTCTTCGAGGGTGAATTATCGGCCGCCGAACGTGAAGCCATTGAACAAACGCTGATAGATCGGTGGGGAGTTATCACTGAACCCATCCCCGGCGACGCCAACCTCGACGGCATCGTAAACGCCGCCGATGCCGCGGTCTTGGCCGGCAACTGGCAAACCTTAACCGGCGCCACTTGGGGTATGGGAGATTTCAACAACGATGGCGCTGTCGATGATATTGACGCCACGCTCTTGTCCACCAACTGGCAAGTCGGCGCCAGTTCCCAGGCATCGGTCCCCGAGCCGGGAACGTTAACACTTTTGGCAGGCACTTTGCTGTTGGTGCTTTTACGCCGACGCGTCTGCTGATCGACATAATTGAGCAGGAGCATTGAAGAGGCATCCTGGATATTTCCTGTTTTAATTTAACTGTTTACCCAGCGCGGCCTCGCTTCGCTCGGCCGCAACCAAAGGAAGAAGGTATCCTCG
>CAZISU010000463.1:0-5475 GCA_964541935.1 uncultured Planctomycetaceae bacterium
GCTCTGTGGAAGAGGGCAGATGGACTACTGCGAAGAGTGCCGCCGGGTCTGGCGAGAGCGGTTCGGAGACGAGATGCCGCGGGCCGAGGATATTGCCAAAAACGATCCGGTCGCGCGACGGCATTTTATTGATTTTACCAGCGAATACGTTGCGAAAGGCTACCGCATCGGACAGGAGTTAAAGACCGAATCCGCCGCGTCGTGGGAGCTATTGTTGACCTACAATTCGCCTGGTTTTGGAGAGATGACGATCCTCACTCACCGGCACCAGGATATCCTCCTCTGGACGGAGACGGTTGATCGCGTGGATTTCGACGCGTATCCATATTTCTATCCAGTCTCGGACAAGATAGTTTTTTTGCACGCCCATTGGTGCATGGCCTTGTTGCGCAACGTTTCAACACATCTAAACAAGCCGTGGGGCTTCTACATCGAGTTGGACGACCGCAACTATCCGTTTAAAATCAACCCGGTCGAGGCCAGCAGCGAGTGTGCCGTAACCGCCGTTGCCCAAGGGGCAGGCTACCTGAACTCGTTCATCAACAGAACCTATCGCACGGGCAGCCAGGCCCGGCCCGAGCGCTGGGAACACTTGGGCAAGACGCTCCGCCAGATCCGCGCCGCCGGGCCGCTTCTCAACGCGGCCAAGACTCCCCCGGCGCGGTTGGCTGTACTCTTCCCATACACGCATTGGCAACTCTCTCGGGAATTTTGGAGATCCCGCTACGCGTATCAGCTTCTGTTGCGATCCTGCGGCCAGGTCGACGTCGTCCACGAGCGGATCGCCCTGAGCGAGGACGGGTTGCCCTACGACGCTTTGGCGCTGGTGCAAACCGACTGCCTGCCCGATGACGTGGCCGGGCGAATAACCGAGTTTGTGCGAGACGGAGGCACCTTGTTGTGCGACCGTGTTCCCCGCTTCAACGAAAATGGCGATGCCTGCCAACTGCCAGCCGATCTCTTTGCGAAGCGGCCGGATTGCAAAAGCGATCGATTGGAAGTATCCGAGAAAGACTTCGGCAAGGGGCGAACCGTTATGTTTTCGGGTGAACTGGATGACGCGTATGAGCAGGCTGTAAAAAATGACAATCTCGACCGTCGGGCATCGCTAAGGAAAACGATTCGCGATGTTCTGGAGACTCATGGTTGTCGGCCGCGTGTGTTGGCAGAGAATCCCGAGTTCGAAATCGGCTATCGCGAGGCCAAGAATACCATCGTATTAATAACGGTCAACCACGGCGCAAAGGACGCAGAAACCGATATTGTGCTGCCAAAACCGCCTTTTGACATTGTCGGCCTGGCCGATCTGGCCGGGCAATGGATCGAGCCGAGCAATTCAGATAAAGAGCCAAGGTTCCGCATCCGTGTACCAGCCCGATCCGGACGGCTGCTGTTTGCATACCCCAGACGCCCGGCCCAGTTTCGCTTGGAGGTGCTAACCCCATCGGTCAAACGTGGCGGTCAACTACGCTATCGCATCACCGCGCAAACGGCCGACGGGAAAACCTGCCCCGGCCGACATCTGACGTCAATCCGTGCAACTGACCCCAGCGGCACAGCGAGGGCACGCTACGCCCCTGCCGGAGTGACCCTCAATGGTCTTCGAGAAATATCAATTCCCGTTGCCATCAATGCCCCAAAAGGAAAATGGCAGCTCGATGTATCCGGCATTTGTGGCATAGAAGGAGCAGTAAGCTATTTTGAGGTGTGTGTTGGTCCATCTCTGAAAGAGCGAGACGTGTCAAGAGGTAGGCGATAGATATTTTTCGTGTTTTTTTGTGGTGAGTGCATATTTTCCACGACACCGTCCAGTACAAAAAGAATGCCCACGATAATATCGATAAATAAAGCATGGAATCGCTGTTATCGAGAACTCGAAATGCATCGAACTTTTTCTCCTGAGTTTACACGGAAGCGCTCTCGCCTTGTTAACCAGGAATCCATCATTCCGCGATAGGTTGGGCTCGCTTTTTGACAACCGAAACGGACGCCGAATCGCAAGCTCATGCCAGTAAAGCACTTACAAAGAGGAGAGTTTGAAAACCGTTTGACTCGGGGAGGAGGATGATTCCTCTTCAAAGTGTGATGCAAATATCCGGCGAAGCTTATAGTCTGTACAAGAATGCTACTCTTCGGCATTGTCTTTTCGGTTGGTCAACAACCCGTTGTGCCCTTGATTCCGTACGAGACGTTTGCCTTTGGCGATGAATTCGGGGAAATCCACACGCCAGGAAAGGTCCTCCTGGGTGCCCCAGAGATCGGTCTGGGGGAGAAGGCTATCGGGATAGTTTCCGCCAGCGAGTGATTCTGGCAATGGTTGAAACCGAGCGGGAACGCCCGAGGCCAGCGTGTCGGGAGGGACGTCTTTCGTCACAACGGCGCCGGCTGCCACGAACGAGCGGGCGCCGATCGTAATGCCAGGACAGACCGTTGCATTGCCGCCGATAGTAACATGGTCTTCGATGATTACTCCGCTGATTTGGGTTTCTCCCCGCATAGGACGTTTGTCGTTCAAAATCGTCACGCCAGGACCTATAAAAACCATGTCGCCGATGACAATCTCGCTGGGGATATAAACGCCGGCCATGATTTTCACGCCGGAACCAATCCTAATTTGTCCTTCTAGGGTAGTCTTATGGTGAATCACAACGCGGTTGCCGATGGTAACTTTAGCGCGGATCAAGACCTGATGGCCGCATGAGAAACGGTTGCCGATAATCGTGTCGGCATAGATTATCGAGCCCGAGCGTATGATGGCGTCGTCGCCGATACAAGTTGGGTGGGTGTCGCCCGGATAACGATAGCCGAGCACGACCCCTTCATCTATTTGGGCACGTTCGCCGATTTCATAGAAGCATTCTTGTTGCATTCGCACTTTCCTTGGCGAAATGTTTTACCGGGACTTTCGTGCGCATAGCACGTATACTTACCAGGTTATTTCGGGTTGCTGTCTAGCCGCTTTAGGATTTCCGCCGCACGATCAGCCAGTACATCGCCGGCTGGCTTGCACAGCGGCGGGCGGAATCGCGTGTAACGATAAAACGAGCTCATATATTCCCGGTCGCCCGTGTTGGACGAGTCGGTAATGTATCCGTGCGAACCGTTGGTATAGCCGCAGGGAATCGTCATAGGTAACGGCGAGAGCCGCCGGATTCGCCGACCGATACCCAGCAAGGGTTCGCAGGGCATGCCGACAATGCCCACGTCGCCCAGGCGGAGGACATGAATGGGCAGGTCAAGCGTTTTCATTACTGTGTCGGCACGGCCCGTTCGTTGCAGTTCCAGAGCCCATTCGCTCCAAGGCATAATCAGTTCGATAAGCTTGCCGCGATATTTCGGGGATAGAGCTCGGGGAAAATTCAGGCCCACACAGCCGAGCGTGTCTTCGTCTTCGGCCTTTGCGCGTTGAATAAAGTCGCGCATTTGTGCGATTTCCACTCTAAGCGTTTCCTCGGAAGGAAGAGGCGCCAATGGCACGGGCACGGCTTCCACGGCATAGCCCATGCCTGGGCGGGCCGAGGGCTTGAGCTTTTGCAAGGCTTTGGTGTAACTTTCGCCGAGCATTCGGCCGAACTGTCGCGCACGCTCTACTCCACCGCAAAGCATTTCTTTCGAGTTGACGTCGCCGGCGCAACCTTGCAGGAAACCGACCGGAATCGGCTCACCGCCGTCAGCCAGTTTTCGGCCTACGATGTCGGTGGCTGTTTGCGGCCAATCGCCACACACGACGAGCTTTTCGGGATGGTAGCTAGTAACGGGATGGCCCGTGAATTGTACCAAAGCGGCCACCGACCGGCCGCTTGCGTTTTTGAAGACAATCACGGGCGCCTGGCGATCGATATCTCCGTTGAAATCGTTGCCGACGAGCCGACGGTCTTCTTCACGCATGAAATACGTAGAGCCGTCGGCGCGGCGGCCCTTGCGATTATAGGTAATACGTCCTTCCGTTCCCTCGGCATGCCAGACGGTGACCGGCTCGAGCATGTCGGGCAGACGCTTGGCGGCATCGCGTAGCTGGCCGGCCAGTTTGACTCCAAACGGATAGAGATTGAAACCCGACGATTTGTCGCCCGCGGTGCCATATTGATCTTGCGAAAGGCCGTTTGAGGGATCGTAGTAACGAAATGCGGGGGTGTCGCCGGAGGCGATTTTTGGGACGCTATGATTGTGCGACGAGAACACCATAACGTGGTCTTGTGGTATGTCGAGTTGCTTGGCCACGACATCCCGCAAGTAGCGATTAACGATCAAGCTGTTCGAGTAAGAATCGGTAGCAATGATGCAAATGCGAAGGTCGCCGTCTTTGAGGAGCATGATGGTCGTTTTCAGCGACTCCGCTATCTCTATTACCTTGCTGCCGGTATGTCCGTAAGTCGGGTCACCAACCCGGGCCATTGTGGCGAAGCGAATCGCCGCGACTTCGAGTTGCCGATCGGGTTTCTCTCCGGCAAGGGCGACACCACTTAAAGCGGCGCCGGCCGTGGCCGAGGCGCCAAGGGCAAGTGACTTGTGCAAAAACTCGCGTCGACTGGTATTAGACATGAAACGCTCCATAAGAACATTATTGACAGCAGATATTAAAAAGCCATATCCCGTGATTGCGAAGTTGATTATACTCATTCTATACAACTGCCGCAAGGCTCGCCGCGAAATACGCTTTCCACCAGGGCATTGACTAGGCATTACTTGGGTGGGGCTATACGACTGTGGTGCAGTTGCTCTTTTCCGGATAATTACGCATTATCGACGTATATTACAGAAGATATCACCGTCATTTCGGGATATTTGAACAATTTTGCGGATAGCTTGTTGACAATGAACGATAATTTTTGTATTATACTTGTCCAGTGAAGTTGTTCATACCTGTACGGAGTGCATTTTATGCCCGCAGAACCATCCACAGGAGTTAGTCTCCATAAAACCGATCACACTCGTCCTAAATACGAGCAGATCAAGGACTACTTGCGGTCGGAACTGGCCAGTTCACGGTTACTGCCGGGACAGGCGTTGCCATCGGAAACGTCGCTTGTGCGGGATTTCAATGTTGCCCGCAACACAGTGCGTCAAGCCATGGCCGATTTGGAGCAGGAAGGCTTGATATTCCGCGTGCAAGGCAAAGGCACTTTTGTTTCCGACGACTCGGCCTCGCGCACCACCTGCGAGAAAATGAACGTTTTCGCCCTGATTACGCCCGACACCAAGACCGGCTACTATCCGGCCTTGCTGGAAGGTTTTGGTGAATCGTCTTCGGGAGCAAATCACCAGGTAATAGTATGCCAGACCGATAACGATCTGGGCCGTCAGGCGGATACGATTATCCAGTTGCTCGACAAAAAAGTTGCCGGAATAGCGATCATCCCGGCAACCGACCCGTCCACGCCGGCCTATCAAATTCGCCACGTCCAGGAATATGATACGCCACTGGTTTACTGTCACCGCAAAGTCGAGGGTGTTTCCGCCCCATTGTTGGGCATC
>CAZISU010000464.1:0-5472 GCA_964541935.1 uncultured Planctomycetaceae bacterium
TCGAGCGATTTCGGGCTGCGCAATACAGCAAGGAGCTTAGCGACAAGGTTTGGCGGGGCTGTGTGAAAATTGCCGAATACCTTCTTGGCATCGCGATCAACATATTCTACTTCGAGATCTATCTGTCCACTATCGATTCTGGGCATTGCCTTTTTACTTGTCGGGAAGAATGCCCGTATGGTGACTGTATCACCTTCCTTTATGTCGGAGATGTCGAGTTCAGGATACGAAGGAAATGCGTTAGGGTAAAAGCCTGGGCTTTTGGCGTGATTTCGTTCAAAGATATGGAACCCGTCCTCAGTGATGTCGGTGAAGAAGGCCTTATGAGCATTCGCATCGAATTTCATTGTAACCGTCCGAGAATTTCTTATGATCGCTAACGCTCGGCACCAGCGGGTTGTAGGTACGTGATTCGGGATTTAGTTTACGGATTCACCATGGCGGTGACAAGCGGCTGGTATGGATTATTCTCCTTGCAGATGGCCATCGAGTATTTCGACTACTATCACAACTCCCGCTGTCACTTGTCCCTGGATCGCAACTCGCCAATTCCACGTCACGTTGAGCCGCCTTCCGAAGGTGATGTCGTTGCCATTTCGCAAGTTGGCGGGCTGCATCATCGGTACACGTGGCGTGCCGCGTGAACGTCGAGCCCAATTCCCAGGCTGATCTTTCCTCGAGGCTCGAGGTGTGCGCCGCTGTGCTGAAGCTGCGATCCAGACGGCTGCGTGTCTCGTTATGGCAATCGTTACTGGCCCTTTGTGCCTTCTTCGTCTACGTACATTGGTCTGGCCATTTCCAGTCAGACGAGTTATTTTGGAAGCACAACCCCCTCAAACGTCTTCACGTCATTCTCCAGCACCGCAGCTCGCCAAACAGCTCTAACTATGGGTCTAGCACCAGCCGCTTTCTTTGGAAAAAAATCAGAAAAATATTGTTATACGTTGTTAAATGCATAGTACACAGCCTTTCGGTTATATATAATCGGGGTATACCATTTCGCTTGGCTAATGGTGGACTTGCAGTGGATACTATCACCAATACGGCTGCTTTTGTGGCCGAATGCGACACCCTGCGCCTCAGACGAATTTGGCTTGCTTGAATAATGCGGGAAGCAGTAGTTATGCGACATATATCTCGACTTATGGCAATCCTTGCCCTGGGAGCAATCGCATCGTCTATCGGTTGCGGCGGCAACCCGCTGGGTCGGGAGGATATCGCCGGCTCGATCACGCTCGATGGGCAGCCGCTGGATCAGGGGATGATCTCTTTTGAGCCACAGCAACGTGGTAAAGGCCACGTCGGTAGCGGCACGACCATAAAAGACGGTCACTATGCCATTCCGGCGGAGAAGGGGCTGCCGCCGGGCGAGTATATTGTTCGGATTCATTCGGCGGCCACGCGCGGCGGTCGTCAGGCAGGCGCGGCCGATGCGGCCATGCCCGGCATGGGCGGCGGGGCCGGAATCGAGCGGATCCCTGCGAAATACAACATTCAAACCGGGCTTAACGTGGCGGTAACGGACGGCGGGGCGAACGAGTTTAATTTCGAGTTAAGGAGTCGGTAGTCGACATTGAAACGACAGGTGCATATCCGGTTTTCCCGACCTGTATTGCAAGGAGACATGACATGCGGACAAGACGTCACGGTTTTACCTTGGTAGAGCTGCTGGTGGTGATCGCCATTATCGGCATCCTTATCGCCTTGCTTCTGCCGGCCGTGCAGGCCGCGCGGGAGGCGGCCCGGCGGATGCAATGCTCGAACAATCTCAAACAGATCGGCGTTGGCATGCATCTGTATCACGACGCCCATAGCATCCTGCCGGTTGGCTCTTACAGTTGCTGTTGGGGAACGTGGGCGATTGCAATCATGCCCTATATCGAGTTGGTCGGCGAGTATGACCGCTATCACCACGAGGGAAAATACGACACCCTGGGTTCCACATATCGATACAACGGCAGCATGAACCGTCCGGTGACGGAGAACCGGATACCCGCCTATACGTGCCCCAGCGATATACCGCGCGAGTTCAGCAACCTGCCCAAACACAATTACGCCGTCAACTACGGCAACACGGGCATAGTCATTCACTCTAGCGGTCTGCTCGGCCATATGGGCGGCGCCAAGCACATAGTCGGCGGCGTCGAATTCGGCGGGTCCCCCTTCGAGGCGGGCGGACATATTGGACACGAGCCATCGGCCTTTAAGTTCCGCGATATTACCGACGGACTGAGCAATACGTTGATGGCCGCGGAAGTCATCCAGGGAAACGACCAGCCCGGCGGCAACTACGATCTGCGCGGGCTAATATACTGGGGCTACGCCTCCGGCTTCGAAATCTATATATCACCGAACTCGCATGAGCCGGATGTCGTTCACGACGCAAACTATTGCTACAACGACGATCCGGCTAATCCGCCCTGTTACGGTCCTCACTCCGACTCCCGTCCGCTGATGATGTCTTCGCGCAGCCGCCACCCCGGAGGCGTGAACGCGGTGCATTGCGACGGGTCGGTAAAATTCGTTTCGAACGACGTTGGTTTGGCTATATGGAGAGGAGAGGGCACGACAAAGGGCAGCGAGGTTTTGGATTGGGAAGAGTAGAGCAACAAGTAATTTCAACCATTTGACGTATCCAATTTTCTTTTCAAGAAGGAGTACACCATGAGTTTTAGAGCTTTGAGTATCTTGGCCGCTTTGGCGGTAGTTGTCTGCATGGGCTCGGCGGCCGTTGCCGATGTGGTCACTTTCCAGGAAGGGGTGACCAACCCGTTGACCGGATCGGCATATGTGGGCAGCGAGGATAACTGTTTGCTTTTTTATACAACCGACCATAATAACTGGAACTATGGCAGCGCCGACCAGTTGTACTTTGGCAACAATGGCACATTAGATCGACACAACCTGGTGCGTTTCGATCTCACTTCGCTTCAAGGTCAATACGCCGACGTCAATTCGGTGACTCTGCGGATGTTCATCAATGGCGCGGGGGTTAACATAATCACCGCCGCCAATACGATCGACGCATATCGCCTTACCAATAACAATATCGGTTGGGTCGAGGGAACGGCCAACGGCGCGGTCCAGCCGGGCTCTTCGACGTGGAACCAGGCTAAGAACGCCCAGCAAAACTGGGCCAGCGCCACGCCAGGCACCGCGGCGGCCGATTATGTCGGCGCGGCCATCGACTCGGAGGCTTATGATGCCAGCACGCCCGGTTCGCAATCGTACATCGACCTCACGTTCAACGACGTGTCGTTTATCAACAGTTGGATTGCCGGCAACAACCCGGGGCTTGTGCTCCGTCCGGGCAGCGCCAGCACCGATTCGCTGCTCAACTTTTATTCCACGGAAAACGCCACGGCCTCGTTGCGTCCGCAGTTGATCGTGGACTATACGCCCATCGTCGCCGACGTGCCGACGGACAACGTGATCGGACATTGGCAGTTGGACGAAGCGGCCGGCGCAAGCGTGGCGGTGGATGCCAGCGGCAACGGTCGTGACGGGACGCTCTTGGGCGCAATCACGCCCGGTCAAGCCGGTGCGGTGGCCTATTCGGGAACTTCGTACGACATGCAAGACGCCCGAGTCCACGTCCCGGCCGACGCGGGCACGGCATCGGAAAGCTTCAGCTTTTCGACCTGGTTCAAGCCCGACAGCCTTCCGGCAGCCGGCGACTATATGGGCATTGTGGATAACCGCATGACCCATTTAAACGCGGGCACGTTGGAAGAAGCCAAAGGCTATACCGTACACTACGGCTCCGACGGACTCCTGCGGTGGCTTATCTGTGACGGTGACAGCATTAGCTTTTTCGCAACCCCTACGCCCGTGGCGGCGGGCGATTGGACGCATCTGGCATTGACCTACGACGCCGACAGCAATAGCGCCAAAATGTATGTCGACGGTGTAGCCGTCATTGACGAGACGGCCGACTATGTGCCCAACGAGGTGTACGATCTCTCGCTGGGATCCATGTCCGGCTACGGTGGCATCGATGCCGACCAAACCCTCAACCATTATCAGTTTAACGGCGACATGGACGATGCCTGGCTGTTCGATACGGCTTTGAACGGCGCGCAGATCGCCTCGCTGATGAACACCGGCAATCCCGTCCCCGAGCCGGGCTGCCTGGCCTTGCTCTTGGGCATCACCGCCGGCACGTTGCTGATTCGCAGAAAACGCTAGAAACCGTGCAAGGTTAGCCACGCTATGCCTGCCTTAACCGGCGGGTATGGCGACGGCGAAACGTTGCCGAATAAATGTAAACAAAAAGATTCAACCTGTCCGTGCGGCACGCCCAGAATGGGCGTGCCGCACCGTCGGCAGGGCAAAGCTCCCACTGAGGCGAGATTGCGGGGATAATATGTCCGCTCGATCCGTAGGCCGGGTTATAATCCGGCGGTGATGAACATTACCGAGAACAACGCCGGGTTGTAACCCGGCCTACGAAGTGGCTCAGCGGGAGCTTCGCCCTCCCATCGAAATTTGACCGTTCCACGAGGATAGTATAATGAAAAAGTTATTGACCCTGGCCTGTGCGATTGTGCCGATTTGTGTTTTGGCAAGCGTCGCGTTTGCGGCCGATCCGGTGCCAGTTTTCGAGTACCGCTTCTCACCGTCGTACGATGGCACGTCGACCAATTGCTACGACCTGAGCACGGGCGGCAATGACATGATCATGGATAGCGCGGGTGCCTACGACGCCGACGTTCGTCCTCCGGGATTCACCCACTACGGGTCGCTCAACGGCGCCAATGGCGGCTCCGGCATGACCACGGGCACGGGCCAGTTGTACAACAGCCTCGTCGAACAATACGGCGGGTACTACTTCGACGTTTGGGTCAAGCCCGCGGAGTACCTGGAGGCCAACGCGAGGATAATTGACAACTCCACCGATGCCCTGATGGTTGCGCCCAACGGCGACGGCACGCATTCTTTCAAGTTCTACTCCAATTCGACCCCGGTGCTGACTTCCGCGCCGATCACCTTTGGCGAGTGGTATCACATTGTGGCCTCGTTCGACACCGAAGGCAACACGATTAATCCCGCCGGCACAATATCCGGATCGGCCACGCTAATAGTCAACGATCAGGTTCAGCAGAACGCGGCCATAAAGGGCCCTGACTACGCTAGACCGCTTTCGATCGGCCGCTGGAATATCCCGGCGGGTGGCTTTCTTAATCCCGGACACGTTTACAACCCCAGTGTTTTCCTCGGATCCAGTCCCGACGTGCCGGAATATGTCGATCCGGGCGCCTCGGGCAATGTGGTGGGACATTGGACCTTTGACGAGACGGCCGGCGCCACCACGGCGGTCGATTCGAGCGGCAACGGCCGCGACGCGACGATTATGGGCACGGTTGCGCCCGGTCAGGCCGGCGCCGCCGCGTACTCGGGCACTTCCTACGCTTTCGACGGCGTCATCAACGACAACGGCGGCCGGGTTCTTGCTCCTTACGATTCGGGCAT
>CAZISU010000465.1:0-5469 GCA_964541935.1 uncultured Planctomycetaceae bacterium
TTTGTGGACGCGACCGGGCGATGCTATATATCTTGGCGGCATGGACTGGCCTGCGCCGAGGTGAGCTCGGGAGTTTGACACGAAAGAGTTTCAAACTGGACGGCAACCCGCCGACCGTGTCCGTCGAGGCGGGCTACAGCAAACACCGCCGTAAAGACACGCAGGTATTACACCCGGAAGTGGTTAGCCAATTTCGCGAGTGGCTCAAGCACCGACGGCCCGCTCCCGGCGAAATTCTCTTTCCCATCACCAAACGGCCCAGCGGCGTAAGTCGCAGGACGGCCAAGATGATGCGCGACGATCTAACCGCCGCTCGACAGGCATGGATCGCGGAAGTTGATGACGCCGAGGAACAAGACCGTCGAGAGAACAGCGACTTCCTCAGATACCAAGATTCCAGCGGCCGCTTCGCCGACTTCCACGCCAACCGCCACACGTTCATCACCAACCTCTGCAAGGCGGAGATCTCGCCCAAAACGGTGCAAACCCTGGCCCGCCATAGCGATATTCGCCTGACGATGAATCTTTATAGCCACGTTGATTTGGAGGATCAATCGGCAGCTATAGCGAAGTTGCCGGGGATTTCTGGGGAGGAGGATGGGCGGGCTGCTGGGTGAAGGTTGTTCACCGAACAGGACCGTGTGCGGAGGCGGCTAGTGTCGCGAAAAAGGGTCGTTTGTTGACGTGTCTCATGTCCCACGGGTTCTTGGAGCACTTGACGGCCGCTCTTCGAGAAGAGACAGGCTGTTGGGAGGCAGAAGGTCACATCCTGCCGCTCACTCGCAATTACATCCACCACAGGTTCCTTCGTTGCGTCGTTCGTAGTCAATTACCGCTCCTCGCCGATCCACTTCGATCTTGCAGCAATCAAGTAGTAGGTCCTTTAGCTTGCCCCGCCCTCGCTGTATCCGTGATTTCATGCCGGACAAGGACACGCCGAGCTCATCGGCTGCTTCCTTCTGGGTGAGGCCATTCAGTTCGGTCAATGTCACGGCGTCAAGGTACGGCTCGGGGAGCCGTTCTACAAGCGGCTTCAGACAACCAGCCAGCACTTTGCCCGGTTGGCATTCAGGCCCCGTTTGGAGAACACAGTTGTTCGGGACGTCTGCCGTATCGGTTGCTTCCTCGGCCAGTGTCTTTACCATGTCAGTATTCTTGGCTCGATGGCGGTAGTAGTCAGTAATGGCGTTGCGGGTGATCCGATAGACCCAGGCGGTGAGGTTCTGTGTGTCGTTCACGTTGTCGAGGTTTGCGTGGATGCGGACGAACACATCTTGGAGAATGTCCTCCGCGTCGTGATGCGTACTAACCCGGCCTCGAATATGTGACAGGAGACGCTGGTGCATCTGCCCCCAGATTTCCTTGGTTTCAGCATGGCGTTCCATGATCGCCTCCCATCCCTTCGATACCTGATTCATTCACGGCCGGACTGCTTCAATTGTAGCCGATACGACGTAGTCGGCAAGGTTGCTTCCAGGAAACCACTCGCTGATCACCGTCCGGCTTTCCTCTTTGGGAGTGATCCGAATCTTGACGAATCCCGCATTTCTCAACATCGACTGGAGTTCGTCGATCGCGGCAGCTCCGGCAATGCAACCGGTGTGCAATTCAACGTCTTCGCGGACTCTGTCGGGCAACGGAGCCGTTGCCACGACGTCTGAAATTGCGAGCCGACCGCCACTTTTGAGAACGCGAAACGCATCGCGGAACACGGCAGGTTTGTCGGGCGAGAGGTTGATTACGCAGTTCGACAAGATCACGTCTACCGTTCTATCCGCGACCGGCAGGTGTTCGATCTCTCCCAGGCGGAACTCCACGTTTCCCGTTGCCGCCTTCTTAGCGTTCTCCCGGGCTCGGTCGATCATCTCACCGGTCATGTCGACGCCAATCACTGTACCGGTTTGGCCAACCTGTTTCGCAGCCAGGAAGCAGTCGAATCCGCCACCGCTGCCTAGGTCGAGCACCGTCTCGCCCAACTTCAGTTCGGCGATCGCCTGAGGGTTGCCGCATCCCAACCCGAGATTCGCTCCCTCCGGCACACTGGAGACTTCCTCCTCGGAATACCCGAGTTTCGTAGAGCTGTCCGGGCAAGGTATTGCGGGGGCGACGTCGCCTGGGCAACAACTGGACGTGCAACATCCGCCGCTGTCGCCACCAGCCGCTCCGATTTTCCCGTACTGTTTGCGAACCGCTTCTCTGACGTTTTTCATGGTCGATACTCCTTATCCGTAGCTGGTGAGTCGGGTGCAAGGCGGCCTACCGCTTGGCCGCTCACAAATCAAGACGGAGAACTCACCGAAAGGACGCAAGGTTTTCGGGTAGATTCTGGCATTCGACGGCAACCGTCGGCACGCGACCACTCGCCGCTAACGATGAAAAGGTTTCCAAAAAGGCGAACATCCTGAGGATATCACCGACTTGGCTGATAAGAAACGCTAGGAGACTCAGAATACGTTCGATTGCTGAAGCATCCGAAGCATATCAGGTCCGACGGCTTTGCGGAACTACCCTGCCCCCCAGCAGAGGACGAACCGTCGACGCCCCGATCTGCGTTCCAAATACGGTCGTTTGATGATGCATCCCGCAATATGTTTGAGTTGATGACACAGAACCCCGAATACGGACCGTGTGGCTTCCGCAACAATCCTCATCGGTGCCCCCGAACGTCGTCTGAGATTCACGCTACTGGCGAGCGTCAAGCCCGCATTTCCAAGGGCTTTCAGTGTCTGCTGAGTATTTTGACCGAACGGTAGATCTGCCAATATCCCAGTCGCCGACGAACGTATTCTTCGTGGTCTCAGTCCCACTTGGTTTGGTCGTACCATTCTCAATACGGTACAGATAACTCTCTGTGCGAATGATAAATGCGTTGCCCTCGACGGCCGGTGTGGCACAAAGCTGCTGATTGGCGAGTGCATTTGTGGTGACGACGTCGAATTTTCGTTCCGGGCGGATAACGGTTGTTGTTGCATCTTCGTTGAAGAGATAGATGTGATTTTGTGCGTATATTGGTGATGCCGAATACCTGCCGCTAAGCCGTTTTTTCCAAACGAGCTTTCCGGTCTTTGCTTCCAAGCAGGTTGCGATGCCACGACGGTTTACGAGAAACAAAAGGTCGCCAACGAGCAATGGTGAGCAGCGTTGAGGCATGCTCTTGGATTGCTTCCATGCAACATGTGTGTCAGTCACATTGCCGTTACCATCAGGCCGGATCGCCCAAAGCTCGGGGTGGTCTCGGTCGATTATTGCAAATACTAGGTTGTGGCCGAAAACCGGTCGAGGTGCAATGGAAAACCCGCGGTGCTGTATGCGCCATAGTTCTCGACCTGTCAGGTCGTAAGAGTACACAGCTCGTCCTCCCGGACTGATCACCTGCTTGCTGTCTCCGCGTGGAATCACGATAGGCATGCAAAACGCTTTGCGGTGGTGAACTGGAATGTCGGTAAAATCGATGGATCTCGGCGTCTTCCACACCGTTTCGCCAGTGGATCTGTCCAGGGCAATAATGTACTGAACGTCGCGGCCATCGACGTGTACAACGACCATGCCATCGATTAGAGTGGGTGAACTGGCTGGGCCGGCACCGGCTTCATGATCACAATTTAGGTCACGGCGCGTCCAGAGTTTTCGACCGGTCGCGGTGTCCAGGCAGGCGGTTCCATACGTTCCGAAGTGAATGAACACGCGGCCCTCTTCAATTATCGGTGTCGGCGTGGCATACGTGTTTTCGTCGGTGATCCTCATCGGATTCTCGACATCGAAGACGTGCAGGTCATGCACGATTTGTCCGGTGTCTTTGTCAACGCACACAGCGAAAAGCCGATGACCGTCTCTTGTGGCTGTGGTCAGCCAGACCTGATTGCCCCAAATGACCGGTGATGACCATCCCCGGTCATGAATCGCCGTTTTCCAGGCCACATTCCGGGACTCGTCCCAATCGAGCGGCAGATTTGTTGCCGTCGTGTGTCCGTTGCCGTTTGGCCCGCGGAATTGCCACCAGGATTCCTCTGCCACCAGTGTCGTGCCAGACATCGTGAGTATCAATACGATACTCAGCGACCATCGGAAGACCGATGAACTTCCCAAGTTACCGAGGATATGTTTCATCACTCACCTGAAAAACCGAGTCCTGAATCTCGGGCGCGTTGTCCGACAGAGTCGCCCGACTCTAGTGTCCACTATTGTAAATCGATCAGGTGCAGAACGCGACCACCGCGCCAAAGAATCAACCGCTCGCCAACCTCTTGGCCCCGCCGTACCATGCCACAGCCCGCAGGAACGCCGCACAGGGGCTGCTGTGTCTCGACACGACGACTGAGGCCGTTCGGAGGTCAGATTCCCGAGATTCTCGTCAAGACGGGGGCGCGAACAACACATAGGCCGGAGCCTCCGCCTCCCCCATTCGACTGGTTTTGCCGACCAGTGATGAACTCCCTCTTGCACACCGAGGTCCGCCCCACCTCGTGGAGTTGTGCGTTGAGCGTAACCTGCGAAGGTGGCGGACACTCCAAGCAGGTTAGACACCGTCCAGAAAATGGTTCGTTTTCTAACGCAAACGCCGCAATCCTTTGTCCAGCACGTAAGTTCTGTCCAGATTGTCCGATATCGCCATCTCGTAATTCAAAAACCTGTAAAGCCGTGTCGGTAGTAGGAGATTCTTGCGTAGCTTCTTTCTCTGTAAACATGCACACAAAATGGTGCCCACTATGGTGCCGAGAATTTCGATAAGGTGCCAATATAGGTGCCCGCAAATCTGCCGCTCATAGGTATGAGTCTGCATCGATCTGCCACGAAAACGACCCAAAGCATCGGCTTACCGTCTGGGAGCCGATCGTCGCAAGGCTTTGACGGGTTGGGAGTTACGCGACGTAAGCGCAAGAGAAAAGGGTACTTGCGTCGATTCGCAAGCACCCTTGGCAAAGCGCGCCTGGCAGGGATCGAACCTGCGGCCTACGGTTTAGGAAGCTGGACCACATCTTCCGTATCTATATAGTGTCGCTAGAGATACGGAAGATTCAAAAACCGCGGTGCCGATATTGGTGCCCGCAAGTCTGCCGCGTATGGGTACAGTCTGCCGCAATCTTCCATAATCTGCCAAGATAACGGCTCTCCGAACCTTTAATCGCCTGCTCGTGATATCTTGGCCACGTGGCACGACACGGTGGCCACTGGCGCGAAGTTGGAGCTGGATTGGCCTGGCTGGCCGTTCTCGAAGAAACTCGCGACAGTGGCCGCGTGTGAAAAGATTACGCAGCCGCGCTACCTGACGAGAAAGCAAGCTCAGTGGATTTTCAAGCACAAGAGCGTTAGTTTTCGATTAGAGCCCAGGGGCAAGGCCATTTGCCCCTCGCCGCAGGAAGATAAAGAGATTAGGCGAAGTTTATTTTGCGGGAATCCGCAAACTGGACCCTATTGACCGGGTAGATACAATGCCATTGGCAGGGACCTGCGTTACGAGGCGGACAAGGA
>CAZISU010000466.1:0-5465 GCA_964541935.1 uncultured Planctomycetaceae bacterium
AGAACCGCATGCGCGAATTGGAACAGGAACAACGCCAGATTCGTGAAGCTCTTGAGACCCTGCTGGACGACATCGAAAACCATGTGACGAAACTGCCCGAGGGGGAAGAGTTCGACGTCCTGCGGGAGACGGCAACGGGGTTTGTCGAAGCGATCCGTTCCTGCAAGGCCCCGCTGGCGATGTCACTGGCCGAAGGCGGGCTGGCCGAATTCTCGGGAACATTTGCCTACAATCAGGCTCAACTTGCGGCCGATATCCTCAACAAGTTCCTGAAGAAGTGCAAAGGGCTTGGCGGCAGTGGTCGGGCATGCCTTGCCTTTGGGCCCACGCTGGGGCAATGCCTGGGTAATACGGTCGAGCAACTATTGGCACAAATGGGCCTGGGCAGCGGCATGGGCAGCGGGATGGGTAGCGGCATGGGCGGGTACAGTGCCATGCGGGGCAATTTCGGACTCTACGGCGGCATGACTGGCATGGCCGGTGGCGATTTCGGAGAATATGCCGGCCAAGGATCGGATGGCAACGCCGACCAGACCGGCAACAGCGTCGAACGCGGCAGTGGCCGCAATCCCGATGCCAACACACGTGTCCGATCCTCGCCCGCGGCAGAAGCGGCCGGTATTGGCGAAGGTCTCGTCCCGGTCCGTTACCGTCGCCGCGTAGGCGAATACTTCCAACGAATTACCGAAGAATTGAGGGAAAGGTAAGAAGCATGGACTATCGCAAAACCAACCCCTGTTTGGCTATCGAAACCAGATGTGGTCCGTCGCCATGGCAGATGATCGTTGTGCTGACCTGTTCGCTAGTAATTGGTCGGGCCGATGCGGCCGATCCCGACGCACAGGCCGCAGCCACGTCGGTAGTTCCCGACGCCAAGCAATCCGGCTCGGAACCCAACGGCGTGGTGCAGGTGGCCAATCTGGTCTACGCCGGAACCAAAAGCAGCCGCTGCTTCGCCGACCACTTCCTCATTCAGGCGGAAAAAGAAACGGAGATCTCGACCAGCCGCCAATTCCATGCCGTGAAGCTCGGCAGCGAGGATATTTACGAATTTCCGCTCTTGATCATGACCGGCGAGGGCGAGTTCCGGCTCTCCGACGCCGAACGCGAGAGTCTGCGACAATACATCGAGCGGGGTGGATTCCTGTTGGCTTCGGCCGGTTGTTCATCGTCCGAGTGGGATCGCTCGTTTCGCCGCGAAATGTCTTCCATCTTCGTGGACCACCCGTTGCAAACGATCGATATGAGCCACCCCATCTTTCATACGGTTTACGAAATCAAGCAATTGAAAACGAAGCACGGCACCCCACGTCCACTGGCCGGCATTAGCCTTGCAGGCCGCTTGGGTGTCGTCTATTCGCAAGACGGACTCAACGACACGTCTCATACCGAAGGTTGCTGTTGCTGTGGAGGAAACGAGATTCACAACGCCGTCATGATCAATGTGAACATTCTGGCGTACGCGTTGACGTATTAAAACCATGTTAAACCACGAGAGTTGTTGCAAAGAAGTCAAGTGACCGCCATGCCCCGCACCCACAACCATCCCGGATTACGTGCCGTCGGGCTATTTGTCTGCGCGGTTTTCTGTGGATGCGGCTTCTGTGTCTGTGGTTGTGGCGGCTGTGGTTGCGGCGGCGGCGAATCGCGGGAACACTCCCTGGCCGTGGTGGTCAGCGGCGACACGGCCGGGTGGATTGTACCATGTGGATGCGCTTCGAACCAATCGGGCGGACTCCCGCGCCGAGCCACTTACGTCGCACAACTTCGCAATGAAGGGGCCGTTGTGTTGGCAGACGTTGGTGGCGCCCCCTCGGGAATATCTGCTTACGATCAAATGAAGTTCGAGGCCATTCTCCGAGGTGAAGTCGAGATGGGAGTCGCCGCACACAATATCGGAGCGGCGGAAGCGTCACTAGGGCCTGAGGTGCTACGCCGCATGGCCGAGGTGCTGGACGTTCCGTGGGTCTCGGCCAACGTTTTCGACAAGGCCGGCAAGCCACTGGCGCCGCCGCTACGGATTGTCGACGCGGCCGGGTGTAGAGTGGCGCTGGTCGGCGTATTGGGCCAGCAATATTCCACCGCCGAGATTCGTGTGGCACCACCGCAGCAGGCAGTCTTGGACGCACTGCAACAGGCCACCGGCGATTATGATGTGGTCGTCGTACTGGCTTACGTTATCGAAGAAGAACTCCATCGCATGGCTGAAATGCTTCCCGAGGCCGATTTGATCGTCGGTGGACCGACCGGCCAACCGATTGCCCCGCGATCTATCGGGCCGACGCTGCTGGCCTCTGCAACCAGCAAAGGCAAGTTCCTCGCCCAATTCGAGTTGCAACAGGAGTCACAATCCCAGACGGCGGCAAAGGAAACATCGCATCGCTGGAGCGGCCGCATCGTTGAACTCGATGGCCGATGGACCGACGATGCGGCCCAAGTGGCCAATCTCAAGCGGTTCTATGCCGAACTGGGCGAACGTGACTTTACGCCCCAGCAAACCTCATTCGTCGGAGCACTGCATTCCACGGCGACGCCCGATTCGACTATCGCCGGCAGTCAAGCCTGCCGAAAGTGCCACGAGCAAGACTACAAACTTTGGGAGGAGTCTCGACACGCGTTTGCGAAGGAGTCGTTGAAGAAAAAGAACGCGCAGGTCGATCCGGACTGTCAGCGTTGCCACAGCACGGGTTACGGATTGCCGGGCGGATTTGTGTCGGTCGGCCGCAGCGCGGAGTTGTTCGACGTCGGCTGCGAGAGTTGTCACGGCCCGTCACAAGGCCACGTTGACAACCCGCAAGTTCACACCGGACGTTTCGCCGCAGCCGGCAACCACTGCACCACCTGTCACGATCATGAAAACAGCCCGGGGTTCAACTACGAGCCGTACTGGGATCTGATCGAGCACGGCAAAACGCTCGCCAGGACGCCGGATTCGACGACCCCAACCGCAACGATCAGGGAGGATTCTCCATGAGGTATTTCGGCACGATTGCAATGGGCCTGTGCTTGTTCTCGCTCATGGGCCCGATATCCGCACTGTCCGCGCAGGAGTCGACACCCCCGGCCGCCGATAGCGATAATGTAACGGCGGGCGGAACATTGCCCTGGCTGACCAGCCTGAGTGAAGGTCGCCGACAGGCGTTGGCCAAGCGGAAACCGCTCCTGGTACGTTGGGGTGCCCAGTGGTGTCCGATCTGTCGCAAGCTGGACGAGGAGATCGCGAAGCCGGACATGCAAGCGGAACTGGGACGCTGGGTATGCGTTCAGCTCGACGTCGATCGGGCACCAGAGGAGGCGGCCGAACAAATGGTCAACGCGGTTCCGGCTTTGAGAATTCGTACTGCCGCTGGGCGATCGATAGCTTCGCACGACGGAATGCTGGCGGCCGAAGATATTCTCGCCTGGTTGAAGAAACATTACAAAACGGCCTTGGCGACGCCTGACACCGTTCTCTTGGATTCGGGCAAACCCAGCGTAATGACAGTCGTGCGATTGGTTCGGCAATTCGAGGCACGTGAACCGGCCGTGCGCGAGGCCGCCATCCGTCGCTTGCTGCCCTATCCGCAGGCCGCTCGGGCCGCCGTGCTCAAGGCCTTTCGCGAGGGCAAACTGGCGGCACGATTGGCCGCCTGGGAATTGCTCGACCAGTGGCGGGCACCGCTCGACGGCTTGGATCCCTGGCAACCGCGGAGTTTTACCGTTGAGCGATTGGCCGCGTTGCAGACCTGGGGCGCCGCGGCTCTTGAGGATAATCCGTCCGAGCCAAAAGAACTCTCGCAGCAGGAACTCGTTGCGGCCCGAGAGCAGATCGACCGCATGATTCGCGCGACGCCGGCCGAGGCCGAAGCGATCCGTGAGCGTCTGGCCCGCCTGCGTTCGTCTCTCCTGCCCGAGGTTTACCGGCGTTTGAAAGCGGCCCTCAGCGATCGCGAGCGCCAGCGATTGCTGGCCTTGCGATATCGTCTGGTCAGCAGCGACGCGCTGGTATTGCTCTGGCCAGGTGGATTGGCGCGCCTGGCGGATAGCGATTCTCGGCAGCGCATTGCCGCGACCGAGGAACTTGCCAAACGGGCGACCGCTGCCGACCAGCAACTGCTGCTGGAACTATTCAGCGATCCCGATCCCTTGGTTCGCGAGATCAGCCTGCGTGGGCTACAACACATAGGCGACAAGAGCTCGATTGCCGCGCTGGTGAAATTTCTGGACGATCCAGAGCCCAACGTGCGGGCCGCGGTATTGAACCAGTTGGCCGAGTCGCCCTCGCAGAACATGGTGCCGAAAGTCACCGAGTATTTAAAGAAGGAAACCGACGCGGACCTGATCGTCCACGCTATCCGTTTTCTGAAAGCTGCCCAGGGACCCCAGGCAGTCAAATGCCTGATATCTCTGCTGAAACACGAGAGTTGGCAAGTCCGTGCCGAAGCGGCCGAGGCAATCGGTGGCGCATCAAATGATATACCACATCTTGTTGTTTCGTATGGTGTGGATACGTCGAGCGAAACCACGGCCGCTGAACAAATGGCTGATGCCTATGTGGCACTGATCGAGTTACTCGAAGACTCTGATGCATTTGTCGTCAGCCGTGCTCTGGAAGGACTTGCGGATGCCGACATGGTTGTGGCTGTCGAACCCCTGGTCAAAGCAGCTAAGAAGCATCCGAACCTGGCTACCAAGATAGTCGAGCTGTTGGCTGGCGGCAAGAATATGCGTAACAAGGCCTTGCCCCACTTACGGGATTTCGCCAAGCATGAAGACCCGACAATTCGTGCGGCAGCCATTCATGGTCTCTGCCAAAGCGATTCGGAAACCATCGATAAGGAAATCTTAGCCAGCCTGCGCGATCCTGATTCTCTGGTACGTATCGCGGCGGCTTCCGCTCTATTTGAACTTCTTGAGAACCAGCGTGACACAACCGCCGATGCAATCCAGGAAGGAAATCGCATTGTGCCGGGCAGCCTGGCTGAGTCGGATGATCCATTCGGTGATACGAATGCTGTACGTCACATTAAGCTTCCTCCGAGAATAAGCGACAATCCATTTGGGACAATCACATCCAAGGCCATAAATATTTTGTTTGGCAAATCGAAAGACTCGAAAGCAGAGGCAGAAAAACCGTCCGAAACGGCTACGCCGAAGCCCAAGACCGTGCCACCCGCAACGGAAGTGGTCGGCGAGGCACCCAAACCGCAAGAACCGCCTGTCAAGGCAGTCACCCCTGGGGACGTTGACAAAACAGCGACGAAGGACGACTCGCCGCCGGACCATCCTTGGGATCGTTGGTTGGCGGCCTATTACGAAGGCAAGCAGCGCCCCAAGTGGGCCACGTCGGCAATTGAGCCACTGGAGAAGATGTTGCAGGCCAAATCGGACGAAGAGGTCTCGGTGGCCGCCCGCGCGTTGGTGTCGCTGGGCAAGGCCGAAGTTGCGCTGCCCAAATTGATCGAAACGGCCCGTTCTAGCCCCGA
>CAZISU010000467.1:0-5446 GCA_964541935.1 uncultured Planctomycetaceae bacterium
GCCGAAAAGCCCATGATGCCGATCCGCTGGGGGTCGATTTTGAACTGCTTGGCACGCGCGCGAACGGTGCGAATGGCCCGTTGTGCGTCTTGCAGCGGAGCCGGGTGCCCGTAGCCACGTCTGCGGTGCCGATATTCCAAAATGAAGCCGGCCACGCCCATCGAGTTGAGCCATTGGGCGATTTGATGTCCCTCGTGGTCGGTTGCCAAGTGGCCGTAGCCGCCTCCAGGGCAGATTACCACGGCCGCGCCGTTGGCCTTGGCGGTGTCGGGCAGATAGATAGTCAGTGTGGGTTTATCGGCCGGCTTGTCGCCCTTGGCACCGGGCGCTCCGTCGGGCCAAAGCAGTTCGGTTGTGGGCTCGGCCCAGGCTGTTGCGATGGAAAAGCAAATGCTGGCAAGTAAAGTGAACGCCACAAAAAAACGGTGAAGCGAAATTGTCATTTAGTAAACTCCTAATTCTTACTGTTGTCGCGGTTGATGACCGTTAGTTTCGGCAAATTTTTTCGGCCCGTGGGCTTGTAAGTTCCTTTGATGAAGCGATACACATCGTCGTAATATTTGCGGCCGGTTTGCGGATTGTCTAGAAATCGCTTGATGGTTCCGCCGCCTTCGTACCAACCCAGGACCGAGTCGGTCATCCAACCGTATTTCACACCGGCGTCGAGGTAGTCGTAAAAATGTTCGACGAACAGATCGCGATCCGGGCCCGGCGACATCATGCGTGCGTCGAATTCCATCTCCACGCCCGAGCCGCCGATTTGCGCGCGTCGGGCCGTGTGCATCAGCCTGGACGGCTTAGACTTCTTATGGAAGAAGTGGTTCGGTTGCAGCATAACGGCATCGAAGCCCAGCCGTTTCCAATCATTAAATCCCGCGGCATTGTAATACGGGATCCAGTAAAACTTGTACCCCTGCTCGTGCAGATACTCGCTCATCCAAGTCACGGCTTGGTAATCAGACTTGGGAATGCTTTCTTGTGTCCAATAGAATCCCAGCAGGCGCAGGTGCGGATAGTCGCGCTGGCCGTAGCGGTCCAGCACTTGCGCTACGTACCATTTCAACGCCTGACGACGATCCTGCTCGTTGGCGAAATCGAGCACTTTATCCTGCCCGGGCAAGGGGCCGAACTTGCGGATGCTTTTCTGCGGCAAGGGCATGGTGATCATCACGTTGACCTTGCGGTCCGGTTCGCCCAGCACTCGTCCGGCCTTGGCCACGGCCTCTTCCAAACCAACCAGGCCGGTCTTCTCGCGAAACCAGCAATCGGCCAGCCACTGCCAATCGGCAGCGGTCGGTTTAGCCGCCTTGGCCGCATCGTGATAAAGCGACACGCCAGTATCGGTGGCGAATTCTATCATCAGAAAACTGTCGAACAGCCAGTCCTTGGGCTTGCCCTCGGCATCGACGTAGGCCACGTAGGGCAATAGCGCGTCAGCGGTCCACGGCACGCGTCTTTTCTGCCCGTGGTAAATCAGGCACAAATGATGAATGCCGCCGACCTCGGCTGTGCTCGGCTTGAGATACGTGATTGTCTGGGCAGATTTATCCTGTTCCACGCCCCCTGCGACGGCGGCGAAGATGGATGCAACCACTAGCGGCATAAAGAAAAACTGCGTGTATCTAATTCTTGACATACTTAATCAACCTGTTTGACAAGCCTGCCTACGCAGTTGTTGATGTTTTCCTCTATGCCCGCGGCCCAGGTATCGGCAGGCAAGCCATAGACGTGGAACGCCGCGGACTCGTAGCCGCCTTCCTTGCGAACGCGATCTGAAGGCACGTAGAACATGCATTCGTTAGCGTAGCCCGTCACCCAGGTGTTCTTGCCATATTTACTCTTAAAACTCAGGGCGTAGTCGACGACGACCTCGCCACCCATCGAGATCCAGAGTTGATCGTCACCCAATTTCCATGCCTGCAACGGATAGCCTTTATAGGTCTGGGGGAATTGTTTGTGCTCTTTAAGTATTGCCAACATTCGCTTGGCTCGGCGGCCATTGTAGTTATTGGTCTTGGCACGCTTCTGTAGTTCTTCCTTGCTGGGCGGGTCGCCGTATTTGAGCGTGATCTGCTCGTAGGCAGTTTTCAGCTTGGGTGAAACCGGTTGCATGGGCTTGGCCAACACATCTTCGACGGCCTTGGTCAGCATGTTGCCGTATTTTTCGCAAAGTTCTTCAGTGCGGCGTGGCAACGGGTTTTGGTCAGCGCCACAGCCGATGTAGAACATGGCCTGCACGCCAGGGTGGTTCTTTTCCAGAGACTCTTGCGTGTAGCCGGAATAGTCGCCCGACCACTTGTAGTAACTTAGCGTGGTGCCGTGACAAGCATAGCCACACAGCACAGCGCGGAGCTTGCCTTGCGGCGAGCGAATGGCCAGCACGGGCACGGCGTGGTCGACGGGGCCCTTGAGCTTACCGCCCGCTTTGCGGATGGCCGGCACTTGCGACTCGCGGTTGTTGCGACGGTTGACGGCAAAATCCGTCTTGCCTTGCCCCGTCCAAATCGTAGCCGGTTTTCGGTCGGCCAGCGCTTTGGCAACCGTGTCGACGATCATCGTTTCCAGTTCGGCCGTGTAGTCGACGATTCGTTTAGTTTGCTCGGCATCGAGTTCAAAAAGGTCTGGCAAGGCGTTGAGCAGAACCGGCCCGGTGTGGGTGTGCGTAACCGTCAGCATCAGATCTTTGCGTGCGATACCGGTCTTGGCCTCGATCTTCTTACATAGGCTGTTGTAGACTCCCTTAGGAAAACCCAACAGATCCGCGCTGAGCACAACGGCCGTTTTACCATCGGCGTCTTGCAGGGCGATGACTTTCACCCACAGGTCGTGCAATTTGCCCTCCGACGGCTTATTGCGACCCCCGTAGCCCGACAACCACATGGGTTTCTTGGGCGTAATCTTTGTGGTGGCCAGCCCAACCTTCCAGGTGCCCTCGGCAGCCAATGCCGGCTGAACGAGAAGGGTGGCGGCAAAAGCGGTGGCGGCCAGCAGGCCGAGAAATCGTCGTCGTTTCATGGTCTTAATTCTCCAAGGAGGGGATGGGAATGTCGGACGCAAGCTGCCGGGTAGGTGGGGCATGCGGCCCACCCGTGGCCTCAGTCAGCCACAGATGGGAAGGTGGTCATTGCGGTTTTGAGCCGGACGTGGTGTCATCCGGGGCTTGGATAATTGGCCCGTTAATGCACAAAACCACACTCTCAGCATAGCAAATGAGAACCACCCGTGCAAGCACTTGCGATTGGACCTTTGACAGCGGGGAGCATATTGGATACCATAATGCCGACGTTATGCTGTCCAATATGCGGCGACTTTACTGAATGGGACATTGTAAGCAATCCTCACTTAAACCAGACCTCGAGAATGGAGTACCTGAGTATGAAACTTCTACAAAGCCTATCAGTTTTCGCGGTCATGATTGCGAGTATGCTCTCATGGCAATCGGCCCATGGCGCGGTTGTGGTCAGCGGTTCGGCAACGGTAGATGGCTATTTCTCGGAATGGAACTTGGCAACGGACTTTTATGCCGACATGTTTCGCTCTGGAGATCCTGGTAAGCAAATCGAGTCAAAGCTCTATTTGCGATACGACATCGCTGGAGACATCCTCTACTCGCTGGTGCTTTCCAATTCTGCCAATATCTACGCCTCAACAAGTGACCCGTGGCTCAAAATCTATGATATTGGCAACTCGACCTTGGTGAACAGTAGCTCCGTGCTCGACGGAACCCCACCTGATTTTGCCTGGATTCCCGACCCGCTAGGCACAAGCGACAAACTCGGTTACGAGGCTTCCATTTCTGGATTGAGCACCCACGAGAACTTCCCAAGCTTCGTTAAGTTCGAAGCCCATGTCAACGTGTGGGGAGAAGAGGGAGACGAAGGTGAAACATCATCGACAGGGAAGAAGAATGATGGGTGCATTTCCCTTGAGCTTCCCAACACCACCCCAGAGGTTCCTGAACCGTCTACTTTCATCGTCTGGTCGCTGTTTGGCCTGTTCGGCGTTACATTTGGGTGCAGCAGGGCGCGTAGGGCGAATTAGTCAACCCGGGCCCACAACTACAGCTTCGGAACCGGGATCGCATTCGGAACATCCTTGTATTCCGGCTCGTAATGCGGAACCAAATCGACGCCGTAGCCGCGATTGAGTTCCCACTGCGCGCGAGCCGCCCAGGGTGTTCCCGGATGATCTTTGATTACTTTCTTGAAAACCTCGCTGGCTCGTTTTACATGATCCGCGATTGTATCGCCGGTGAGCGTTTTCGCGCGAGTCGTTACGGCCCAGTATAACAGTCTTAGGTCGGGCGATTTTTTCAGGGGCACAATTTTAGGGTTCTTCACAAACGCGTCCAAAAAGGCCCCGTATTCGTAGACGCGGGCCTGGTAGGCGATCATTTGCGCGTAGGTCAAATCGAAATTGGCCCGCCAGCGTGGCTTGGGATCCTCGTCGCGCAAAGGTTTGATCTTCTCCAGCACCTTTTCTGCTTGCATCAAGTGCTGCAAATAGACCTTAGCCTTGCCGTGCTCGGTGGCCACTTGTTTGACGAAAGTTTGTGGGTCGGGTGAAAAGTGTACTCGTAGCTCGATAACCTTGGCGTTATCTTTGTTGTGCGGGTTGAGGCTCCAGATGACCTCGAAGAGCGTGTTGCGAAACTTACTGTTGTCGCGGTCGCCGAGTATCTCTGTGCGAGCACGCAAGTCGGGGTGGTACGCGCTCATGGCCTCGAGTTCGTAACGCCGTTTCTCGCCGCGTACCAGCTTGGCTTCCAGGCTGGGCAAGAGGAAGAAAATACCGGTCGTTTGCCGCGCGATACGCGATTGTTCATATGGACCAAAGCCGCTGGGGAAGGCGTCGTAGCGGCGGCGGAACCCATCGGTTTGCGTCTGTTCGACAAAAGCCGATTCGGGACCGCGGTCGACCGAAAGCCAGTGCGGGCGCCGCGTTTGCGGGTGGCGCCAACTGATGTACGCGTAGGGATAGCCGAAGACCGCCTCGCGACCGAGAATAAATATTTTGCAACCGGCCGAGCGTGCTTCGGAGATGGCCCGTTCCATGTTCTGCACGTTGTCCTGGCGGTCGCCGCTTTCGTCCGAAACTAGGATCAGTACCAGACGTCGCTTGGCGCGGCCGGCAAACTTGCGGTATTTCTCCACGCTCAGGCCGATGGCCGTACACATCAGTTCCTTACCGGTATTGTCGATGGGCACGGAGTCGATGGCCTTGCGGATGTCGCCCAATTCACTGGTGGGTTTGGGGGTGTGAACGGCGAAATTTTCACCGTAGCTGGTGACCGCCGTGAGCAGTATGTCGCCGGAAACCTTATGCGTCAGGCCCAGTTCCTTGTAGACGCGTTCGATGCGTTCGGAGATCTCCTTCTGGTCGTCCTTCATGCTCTCCGACTGGTCGAAGCACCAGATAACCAACACGTCACGCTTTTCCAGCATCC
>CAZISU010000468.1:0-5441 GCA_964541935.1 uncultured Planctomycetaceae bacterium
CTGTTCGACCGTTACGTCCTGCAAATCGACCTCGTGGGGCTGCTTTGCGGTGGAGATATCGAAAGGGCAGATCTGCGAGGTCTCCGACGAATGCAAGGCCCCGCTGGCGCCGACCAAAATGCCTCGATAATCGCCGCGATGCTCGCCGGAAACGGGACACCAATCGCTCTTGGCCATGGCCGGCGTGTGGCTGCTGTCGGCCGTCCAATGCGTATGTGTTTTCGCCTCGAAGACCCAATAGGGCACGTAGACCGGCGTCATCTTCACAACCGAGGCCTTTTGCGAAAGGTCGCCGGGGCGGAAGAACCCCCGGCCCAGCCACTGCCGCATGCGCTGCTCGGCCTCGTTTTGCGAGACGGCGAACTCGACGACCCGATTGGGAGCCATAATCTTAGCGTCACCGCGACGGTTCATTTTGACCGAGCCACAGAACGGGCAACGCAACTTGCCCTCGCGGGCGTCGACACTCATCGAGGCCCCGCAACCGGTACACTCGAAATTGTGCGTGGCTAAGCGTTCGCCTGGCTGCGAGTCGACGGGTTCACCTGCAAGCGTCTGCTTCTCGTGCAAAGGAGATTCCGTGCCGCAATTCGCGCAGAACATATCCTCCTCGTCCAGCAGGCTTTGACAAACTTCGCATCGCGCCAAAAGATCGGACAATTTAATTCTTCCCGGCTTTGAGTTGCAACAGAAATACAACTTTGAATTTGGCGGTTCGTTCGATGGCGGGTGGAGGCATTTGGGCCGGGTGCGTTGGGGCTTGCTGCTGCATGGCTTGGCGGGAGGAATTTTCACGCGCGAATCCAAGCTTCGTGTCCGTGGGGGCGGGGAGCAATTCGCATTTGCCGAAGATCTTCGGCTGTTTGCGAATCTCGGCCATGACTTTTTCGAGTTGGGGCGGGGTGAGGTGGATGGCAATCGAATCTCGTTCGGCCAGTTTTGTTTTATTCTGTTTTGCTTGCGGCGGCTGTGCGGGTTGATTAAGTGCCGGTGGGGGCTGCGGGAGCAGCTTTTGTGCGAGCAGAATTTGCTTGAGCGCTTTTTGGGCGGTTGGCCGCGAGTCGACGTGGCAACTGACGGTAACTGTGGGCGGCTCGTCGGCGGGCGACATGCCGCCGTAGGCGGACTTGCCGTTGGGCCGGCGTTTGGCCGCAGGAGCGTTGTAGCCGGCTTTTCGGCGGATTTGGCCGCGGTTGTCTTTTTCAGCCAATGGCATGGGGCCTTCCTTGCCCATTTCCATACCCATGCCGGGTCCGCCCATACCGGGGCCACCCATACCGGGGCCACCCATGCCGGGACCTTCCTTGTCCATTTCCATACCCATGTCGGGGCCGCCCATTCTGCCGCTCATGCCACTCATTCCGCCACCCATGCCGCCACCCATGCCGGGACCGCCCATGCCCATGCCTTGTTCAGCCTGTTGTTCGAGTTCGACTCGAGCGCCCTTGGCGGCCGGTTTGCGGGCCATGTCCGCGAGAGACTTCTTCGGTGCGTCTGCCTTTTTCATGGCCTTTTCCTCGGCCTTCTTAGGGACCGACTTCATGGCCGATCTATCGAACGATTCCATGGGTGGACTGGCGGCAACAAGTGGTTTCGCGGCGGGTGATTTAAATGCGGGCGGGGTGGAGATGTCTCGTTTTGCGGTTTTGGCGGCCAGTCGCGCGGGGGCCGCCAGCTCTTCTTTTGCGATGGACTCCGGCGCGGATTCGATTGACGGGGCCGCGCGGAACTCACCCGGGCCGTGGGTGGTCATGTCGCCGGCCATGTCATCGTCGGCTGCCATGTCCATGGCGATCGGTCCACGTGGGCCGGGCTTGTCTTCTTCGGGGTTGTGGAAAGTGAAGATGATCGCCACCAAGGTGATCGCCGTCGACCAGGCGATAGCCCGCGGCGTAAGGAAGCGGCGTGCCACGGTTCGCCACATCGGCTCCGAGAGTTTTCTGGCGGCGGGTTTTTTGGTGGTGGGTGTTTTGGCAGCGGGCATTTTGGTGGCAGGCTTTTTGATGTCGGACTTGGTGGGAAGCGGCGCGTCGGCCAACATACGTCGTTCGGCCGTTTTGAGCACGTCGGCGGCCAGATTTTCGTCCAGCTTGAAGGCGGGCAGGCCTTTGACCGCGGAACTGACTGCGCGCAGGCCATCGAGGGTCGCCTGGGCCGATGGATCCGCGGCCAGCAACGCGTCGACGTGGGCCTTTTGCTCGGCGGTCAATTCGCCGTCGAGGTAGGCACTGAGCAGTTCTTCTTGCGGTAACTTGTTCATAAAAGCATAAAACTCACTTCATTGCACGCCGGTCGCAAGCGACCGGGCTAAACGGAATTTTAATCCTCCATCGTATCGGTTAGCCGTTGGCGGAGTTGACCTCGCGCGCGGCTCAACCGGCTGCGGACGGTACCGACGGGCAGTTCGAGAATGGCGGCGATGGTTTCGTAGTCGCAGCCGTCGATTTCGCGGAGCACCAATATAGCGCGATGATCGTCGGCAAGCGTGGCCATCGCCTGGCGGACTTTTAGGCAGGTTTCTTTTTGCTCGGCATGACTTTCCGGACCCTCCCCAGGTTCAATCGGCTCACGACCGCTGGCATCTCTAACCCGCTCGACCGACACGGTTGGTTTTTTGCGTCGGTGGTGGCTGACGGTAAGGTTGAAAGCGATGCGATAAAGCCAGGTAAAAAAGCTGCTGGATTGTCTAAATGACTCTAACTTAACAAAGGCCTGCACGAAGGCGTCTTGTACCAAATCCCGGGCGTCCTCATTGCCACCGGTCATGTGCGCAATGGAATTGTAGAGCCGATTCTGGTACTTCGTGACCAGATGGCCGAAAGCCGCCGACTCGCCCGCGAGGGTTTGTTCAATTAGTTTGGTATCTTCGTTCACTGCAGGTCCAACTGTTTGGACGCGTTATACTTAGCACAAGTTCCATGAGCACTGCTACAAATCATCCCCATTTCTGCGCAAGTGTCAAACCGTCGTTGCAAACTCGTTACAGTGCAATGGTTTAGGGCTGTAGGCCGGGTCGTGACCCGGCAGTGGGATCTAACAATACTAACCCGAAGCGCAAGCGAGGGGCGGAAAACAAGTGGAATCCCTGCCCCCTCGCTTGCGCTTCGGGTTAGCGATGGGCATGCATGCCCCCCCCGGTGAGCGTTGGTTTTAATGATTTTGACGATTTTTCTCTTGTGTTGTTTCGGGGGGCCTGATACACTTGGAGCAACTGGTCATATGAGTTTACCAGTGTGATTTTGCTTAGGAGTTATTCGCGTGGCATCTATCGATACACTTTCTCTTGATCGGCGGGAAACGATGGCCGAGGCCATTGCCGAGAAATTGATTCAATATATTGGGGTCAACAGATTGCGGGGTGGTGACAAGCTGCCATCCGAGCGGGAGATGGTGGAAATGACCGGCGCCAGCCGTCTGCCGTTGCGCGAGGCGTTGTGCATTCTCAAGGGACTGGGGATCGTTGAAACCAAGCATGGAAAAGGGGTGTTCGTGAAGAAATTGGACATCGGGGCCGTGTTCGGAATGCTCTCACCACTGTTGCGGACTCAAGCGGACATCGACGTGAAGCATGTTTTCGACGTGCGATTTTTTCTTGATGCGGGCGTGGCCGAGGCGGCGGCCGCCAATCGCAGTGAAGAGAATCTGCAAGCCATGCGCGAGGCCCTGGACGGCATGCGTGCGAACGTCGACCAGCAAGAGGCATACGTCCGCTACGATATGGACTTCCATCTGGAACTAGGTCGCTCGACCGGCAACCCCGTCTTCCAGATCATGATGACGTCGATCTCCGACCTCTTGAACGAATTGCAGTTTTTCTACGACGACAGCATTGAGTATCGTGGCGGTGCCTTGATCGAGCATGAAGAGATTTTCGACGCGGTCAACAAGCAGGACGGCCCGCGGGCGCAAAAGGCCGCCAAAGAGCACCTCCGCAACGCGGTGGAACGGATTGTACCGGGCAAGAAGAGCGATCATTTATAAACCCTTGTAATTTCTTCAAACAGCATGGGAGCGGTGGGAAAAGCCTGGCGCTAACAGTTGAGGTGGAAAGCATGAATCGTATCGCTATACAAATCGGAATTGCAGCGGCAAGCGTGGCCATGGCGGCGACGTTTATGGCTCAATCTGGTCGAACTGCCGCGCAAGAATCGTTTGGAAACACGGTGGGCCATCTGACTTGGAATTTGGGTAAACTTGAAGCGGGGCAATCCTGTCGACGGACCGTGTTGTTTGCTTTTAGCGATTCTTATAAAGGGCTGCTTGAGCAAGTCAATAAATCGCAGGGTGAATTCAAAACGTTTGGCAAGCACGCTACCGCGAAATCAGTCTTCTCGGACAAAGGTAAAGCAAGTCCGGCCACAGTGACCTGGATCGGAAACGGTGTCACCGATTTCGGCATGAACCAAGCGGGCGCATTTTTTTGGGAAGGGCCGCGGCGACAGAGCTTGGCCTGTCCCAGCGGCGGACAGCTTAGCCGCTTTGGTTACTATCTGCACTACAACGACGGGAAATCGCAACGGGCCGGTACTCTTATCGCACGGGAGCAAACGGAAAATCTGCGTCTGCTCAAACCGGTCACGACCAGCGACGGCAAAAAGGCCGCCGGCAGTGTGGCAACGGCCGATGGAAAACTGCGCGTGGAGATCCGCGCCGCGGTCGGCAAGGGAGCTGACGCGGCTGTCGAATTCACGCTTACCAACTGCGGCGACAAAGCGTTGAGCAAAGTCCGACTTTCGGTCTACGCGAATATCGAGGCCGATCATTCGCACGAAAACGATTACAGCATGCTCGATAAAAAAACCGGTGGGCTGCTGTTTGTCGATCTGGCGGGAAAAAGCGTCGTGGCCATGTGCGGGTTGCAAGAGCCGCAAAGCGGTTTTGCGGGCACCTGGCCGTCGCAAGAGCAATTGTCAAACGCCGCGGGTGTTGCACGGGCGAAATGGTCGGATTTCACGGGCCTTTCCGCATCACTGAAGAAGCGGACGAAGTGGATGAACCGCGGCGCGATACCGCATCCACCATCGCTGGTGAAATCCTTACCCGAACCGGTTACACGCGACCTGTCGCCCAAAGAGGCTGATGCTGTACTTCGTCGCGATTGGATTTTTCAGGCCGACGGGCGCCCAACCCGCGAGCGCACGGCGGCGGAAATCGGCTGGGCCCAGGAATTGGCCGCACGGCTGAAGAAGAACCCAAGCACGCGAGATCTTGCGGGGGAACTTGCCGAGCTGGCAAAGTTGGAAAAGCGGCTGGGTGAGTTGTCCGTTAAAAAAGATGTTGCCAACGAACAGACCGAGAACATTTATCTCGACGTACGGCGCGTCAAACGGCGGATCATGTTTGCCAATGCGACCATTAATTTTTCAAAGCTTCTGTTTGTCGACAGTCCCTACCCGGCCGGTGGCGAATGGGCGCACCAGGGGCGACACCGCAACGGCATG
>CAZISU010000469.1:0-5420 GCA_964541935.1 uncultured Planctomycetaceae bacterium
CTACACCCACCGTGGCGGGCTCGACTGGTCGCTGCTTTCCCGCGAGGTCGAAAAACTCTCTTTCCTCTTCTCCGACCGCTACATTGTTCAGCTTCTGAGCGTTGGTTGGAACGCCGAGCCGCCCTATTACATCATGGAGTATATCGAGCGGGGCTCGCTGGCCGAGCGGCTTCGCCAGGGCCCACTCTCGGTCGACGAAGCGGTCGACATCTTCCGCGGTGTCGCCATCGGACTGGTCCACGCACATGATAAGGGCGTTTTGCACTGCGACCTGAAACCGGCCAACATCTTGCTCGATCAGGACGGACACCCGCGGCTGGCGGATTTTGGCCAATCGCGTCTCTCACACGAGCAGATCCCCTCGCTGGGCACGCTCTTCTACATGGCCCCCGAACAGGCTCGCCTGAGCGAAGCGCCCGATGCTCGCTGGGACGTCTATGCCCTGGGCGCCGTGCTGTATTGCATGTTGACCGGCCATCCGCCCCACCGCTCGCCCGAGCTTGTCAAGCAACTCGAACAAACCACCGAATTGCAGAAACGCCTGAACCTTTACTGCCGCTCGATCCGCAAGGCACCCCTGCCGACCGAGCACCGCCAGATTGCCGGCGTCGACCGCGAGTTGCATGAAATAGTCGACTGCTGCCTGGCCCCCAAGCCCGAAGACCGTTTCCCCAACGTGCAGGCGGTCCTCACAGAACTGGACGACCGTGCCGCCCGCAAGGCCCGTCGCCCCATGATGCTGTTGGGCGCCATCGGCCCAGCCTTGTTGATGCTGGTGGTGTTCGCCTTCGCCTTATGGGGATTCAACGCGGCCTTGCATCATTCCGAAGGAGCGCTCACGGATCGGGCATTGCAGACAAACGAATTCGTGGCCCAGTTTGTTGCTCGCACGGTTGGCGACGAACTCAAGGACCGCTACGATGCGACCAAATCGATTGCCGAGAACAGCGAGTTGCGCACCGTTCTGGAAGAGGTCACCAGCGAGGGCTCTCCACTCCAGCCGCTGTTGTCCGAACTGAGCGATCCGGCCCTGCAAGATACATTGGAAACCAAACGCGAACAATTTCGCGCCGCGCCCGCGCGTCGGAAGTTGCAAGAGGTTTTCAGTCGGATCTCCTCCAAGGAGATGCCCTATACGGTGGCCTGGTTCCTCAACGACGCTAGCGGTGTGCAAATCGCCCGATCTCCTGAGAGGAAGGAATCGGGGTTATACATTCACACAATCGGTAGATACTATGGATGGCGAAGCTACTTTCACGGCGGCGATGCCGACAAAGATAAAACATGGTCGCCGCCGCCCGGTAAACACATTATGCAAACGCACCTTTCCGACGTTTTCGTAAGCCAGGCCATCGATTGCTGGGTGGTTGCCGTTTCCCATCCAATTTATTCGAACAACGATCAGAAAACTGGCCGCTTTCTCGGCATCGCATCTATGTTAGTCGAGGTGGGGCGTTTCGTTGAATGGAAAGAAGGCAAAAATCATATCGCCGCGCTTGTCGATTGTCGCGACGGGGCTAACAAGGGGCTGATCCTGCAACATCCGGAGTTGGACATCCTTTATGATAAAGATAAAGACGAGTCCGACACACTTACAAAATTCAAAGTCGATATGGCCAATGTCGAGCCGCCTTGTCAACTGACAAATTACCATGACCCTCTTTATGATGACAAACTGCGTTGGCTGGCGCAAGTACAACCGGTCAGCATTGGCAAAAATCCAACCGGTTTGGCAGTCATCGTACAGGAAGAATACTCCCAGGGCATCGGTGGCACGCTCGCCAAGCTGAAAAAAAGCATGTTCTCCTACGGCATCTTGGCCTTGTGCATTATTGTCACGCTAATGCTCGGCCTATGGACATTCGCCCTGCGTCTGCACGGCGGTCGGGCGGCCACACACCCGTCCGACGCGGCCGACAGCGAAATCGACCTTAGCCCCAGCGATACCAACAACCCCGCCACCCCCGGCGTGGATTGCGAATCTCCGACCGAGCCGTTGCGAAAAAGGCCGTAGGGTGCGTCCGCGACGCACCGTGGATACTCAACTGCTCAAACGCCGCGCTTCACATTCGAAACAATTATCTTCATACGGCCGCCCGCCGCGGCAATACACAAGCAAGCTCGACGCCAAATAGGCCGGCACAAAAAACGGGCCCCAGCGCTCGTACTGTCGAACATGTATCAGTTCGTGAGAACGAGAGATCGCCAGAGCGTTTTCGTCTTGCGCGATAATTACATGCCCGAACGTGATCCCAATCGCGCCGCCGATTCCGAATGTGGAGCGTGCTAGAAACCACTTCAACATCGAGCCGTGCGCTTCGATTACGCCGTTTTGAATCCGGAAGCTCCCGCCCAACAAGGCAGGCAAGGCCAGTACCAGCCCGAACAGAGTCCATGGCAACGCCCAGATGTATCTAATTAATACGGTCATTGTGTGATACGATAACTCTTACATTATATACGTGACGTTGATTGCGAAAAAGTTACCCCGTAACACTACTATCTCGCCGATTGTCATTGTACCGACTTATCACATTCATTTTCAAGAATAATGATGACGAAAAAGAATCGAGGAGCCATGGTACTCTCTGGCACGCCACTTGCTTCTATTTTACCGCCATACCCGGCATTCTGGTTGAAAGCAGCGGTTTTTCCGCCTTATTAGCCCAGCTTGCTGCAAGAACGTATCACTTCACGCCAAGGGGGTGTGAAATGGTTGCATACCATCCTCACACAGAGAAGGAGAACAGAATGAAATTTGCCCGAAAACTATTGACAACCTCCGCCGTCGCAGCGCTCGCCGGCCTGGTGCTTTGCTCTTCCGTTGCAATTGCCGGCCCGGCCGAAGACGCCGCCCAGGGCAAGACCCTGCTGGCAAAAGGCGACTTCAATGGAGCAATGAAGTCTTTCGCCACGGCCGCGCGAGCCGACCGCGAGAACCCGGAGTATCTCAATAATTTTTCAATGATCCGCCAGGTAATCGCCCTGCGGTCCCGGCTCGACAAGGAGCAGGACCCCGCGCGTTGGGAGTACATCGCCCGCGCGTTGCAGTCCTTCTACACCAAAGAGCGAATCTACCCGGACGCCTTGGCCTTGGGCGAAAAGATGCACGTCAAGCTCAAGACGGCATCGACGGCTCGCATGTTGGCCGAGACTCAATTGGCGATGGGCAAAAACGCCGAAGCCGAAAAAATGCTTGCCGCGCTCGACTCGAAAAAGGCCACGCTTGCTACCCGCTCGCTGCACGGCCTGGCTTTGGTAAAGCTCGATAAAGTCGACCAGGCCGAGAAAATCGCCAAAGCTCTGGTTGTGCCCGCAAAGGCCGAACCGCGTGAACTCTACTGTGCCGCCCGACTGCAAGGCGCCGTGGGCAACGCGCCGGAAGCCGTCGACCTGCTCAAGGCCTGCATGGAAAACGTGCGACCCAGCCTGCAAGACGGCTACCGCAGCCACGCCAAGCAATGCGACGACTTTGCACTATTAAGCTCGACCGACGAGTTTGCCAAAGCACTGGCAAGCAAATCAAAAGTAGCCGAGTCAGATTGTAGCGGCGGGAGCAAATGCGCCGGTTGTCCCAGCCGCGGCAAATGCGGCCAAGCCGCCAAATAGTAATTGACTGTACTCATCACGCTCCGCGTGATGGCGGCAGGCCGTGATATTGCCAAACTTCTGACAGTGTAGCGGTTTACCTCACTTCGACGCCACGCTGAGCGTGGCTAGTACGGGGATAATCCGCAAATATAAAATCCCTTTCCCTCTGGAATTCTGAATACCCCTCACCCATGAAACCAACCCGACGCCTCATCCAATTCGCATTCCTTTCGGCAACTTTAATCGGCGTATACGTCTTCGGCGCCAACTGCGAACGCTGGTGCCCCTTCGGTGGCGTCGAGGCCATGTACGAGTATATCCATAACGGCACGATGGTCTGCTCGTTGGGTATGTCGAACTTCTACGCTCTGGCCGGCGTGTTGCTGATGACGCTCTTGATTCGCCGCGCCTTTTGCGGCTATATCTGTCCGATTGGGATCATCTCGGAATGGCTGAATATCGCCTCGGTTCGCAGCGGTCTGGCCCGACGGCTGGGCGTGGCCGGCCGCAGTGTGCCGCCGGCCGTTGATCGGGTCATGGGCCTGATGAAGTACGCGGTGCTTGCGGCCATACTGTATTTCACCTGGCGAGCGGGCGAGTTGATCTTCCGCGGTTTCGACCCCTGCTACGCACTCATAAGCCGCCACGGCACGGACATTACCTACTGGGCCTACGTGGTGGCCGGCACGATCGTTGTGGCCTCGCTGGTGATAATGATGCCCTTTTGTCGCTGGTTTTGCCCCCTGGCGGCCGTGCTCAGCCCGCTTTCTCGGATAGGATTATTCAGGGTACGGCGCGACTCGGACGAGTGCATCGACTGCGGGAAATGCGCCAAGGCCTGCCCCACGGCCATTCCCGTCGATCAGCTCCAGCAAGTAACGGCCGCCCGCTGTATCTCCTGCATGCAATGCGTTGAACAATGCCCGAAAAAATCAGCGGGCGCGCTTGCGTGGGGCCCGCCAAGAATTTTCGGACGTCCCTGGTCGCGGGCCGTGCTGGTCTTCGTGCTGCTGCTCTGCGTGAGTGGCGTGGTAGCGGCCACTTACATATATCCGCTGCCCTCATACGTAAAAACGCACGGCAGCGAGCCCGCCACCACGGCCAGCGTGCAACTCACGCTGGAAAACCTCAGTTGCCGCGGCCGCGCCAACCTGCTCTACTATTTCATCGGGCGCGACGACCTGTACGAACTGGGTGGCTACTTCCGCCTCGATGCCTGGCCCGGCCCCGGCGAAGCGGAGATCCGCGTATGGTACGACCCTTCGAAAGTCGATGAGCAACGCGTCAGAGAAGCCATCACCGAGGCGTATTTCGAACCAGAATACGGCTGGCGCGAATCGCCCTTCAAGATCAAAGGCTACGACGTGCTCGGACTCGGGCTGGAGCCGGACGTTCTTTCGCAGCCGCAGTAAAGCGTTATAGCAATTCTACTTTGAAGCTGGCGTGATTTAAGTCATAGCCGTGCGGGCATAAGTGACGGGAAGATTCTACTTTCCAGTGGTGGGGAATTTTGGCACGTTCTTGTGGGGAAGTTTTTGGTTTTCGGCGCGGGTAACTCGGCCTGGGCGGCGAGCGGTAAGTAGGGGTGGCCATAAGTTGCCTTGCGGCATAGACTTACGGCGATTACAATTTTACTAGGCAAAGTGAGTTGTGAAGCGTTGGATGAGTAGGGAGACATATATTCGGCATTATATAGTGTCGAATGCCGCGCTGTATTGCGCGGCGCAATTGCTTGTATTGCATGACGCGAACCAGTCGGCAAAGGTGTGAAATATGGTAATTGAGGCCATTGGAGAGGAGTTTAAGGATTGCGGCCTTTCCAAGAGGGG
>CAZISU010000470.1:0-5402 GCA_964541935.1 uncultured Planctomycetaceae bacterium
GTGCAGGCCCAGTTTGGCGGCCGATAAGTAGAGACGATGGCCGGTGGCCGGTACAAAGGGTATCTCGCCCAGGCTGGACGGATCGATGCGGCAGAAAAGCTGTTGCATGGTGGTGTTTCCGACCAGGACAATTTCGTAGATTTGCCGCCGATCAATGCCGGCCTCAGCAGCCAATTCTCCGATCATTTCGTCAATGGACGCCGCCGCGCTCTCGTGCAACTCGTTTAGGCCCTGCGGGTTCTCGCGGCAGTAGAGAATTCGCGCGAGAACGTCGTCGCCGAAACCGGTTTGCGGATTGAGCCGCGAAGCAACCGCCCGCTGTTGGCCGGTTTGCAGATCCAAAAGCAGGGCCGCCACGGTGGTCGTGCCCAAGTCGACGGCCACGGCAAACGACTCGCTGCAAGTGTCGCCCGCTTCGAAATCGATCAACTCGCGATCGAGCATTACGGCCGTGCCGCTGAAAGATTGCTTTCGCAGTTTATCGGGCAGCTTGCGCAAAAGATCCAGGTCGACGTCGAACTCTCCAACGGCCTTTTCCAGACGGATCTGATCGGGTGCGTCGTCGCCTCGTTCGGGCACGTTCAACTCGACATGCTGTTTGCGGACATTCGGATCGGTGGGCCCTTGCGCTGTTTCGTGCGATGATTCGTGCAACTTGTTGAGAATTTTATGATGCGACTCCAGCAGCGAGGTTTCAGGAATCTCGACAACGGCCGGGCAAATAACCGTCGTTTGGCAGGCCAGTCTCCAACCGTTTTCGAGTTCGTCGTGCAAAAGATGTGCGGACTCGCTGGCGGTAGGTTGTGCGGCGCCCTCGATCAAGCGCACGCGACACTTTCCGCACGTTCCCTCACCCCCACATGGCAAGTTCAATGTCAGCCCGGCCACGGCCGCCGCTTCGACAAGGTGCGTGCCGCCGAGAACGTAAGCTGTTTTTCCGCCCGGCTCAAACCTAACGGTGAATTCCTCTTCGTGCATGGCGTCCTAACTATTGCTCAAAAGAGCTTTCTTCATGGACCGATTGCAACAGTTCGATGAATTTTACGGCCGTGGGCGTGAATATCTTGCGCTGTCGATGAACGATTCCCACGGGGCGTCGCAAGGGTCGGTCGGTGATGGGCACGGACGAGAGCGAACCGGCCTTGGTTTCTCGCATCACGGTCGGCTCGGGGAGGATACTGATCCCGCTGCCGATTTCGACTGCCTGTTTGATGGTCTCGATATTGTCGAATTCCATCGTCATGCGAACCGAAACGTTCTGTTTGCGCAAATACCGGTCGATTTCCTTACGGATAATCAGGTCGCGGCTGAAGCCGATGAATTCCGCGTCCTTGATCTGGGCGACTTCGACCTCATGCTCGTTTGCCAATGGATGCCTGGGCGGGCAAACCAGGACCATGTCTTCGCTACGTAGCGGAATCATCTTGATTTCCGCCGATTCCACCGGGTAGGAGACAATGCCCAGATCGACTTCGGCGTTTTGTACCGCGTCGTAAACCTTGGTCGGCCCCAGATATTCCAACTGCACCTTGGCCTTGGGATATCGGCGCATAAACTCCTGCATGCGACGGCTCATGTCGTGCAAACCGACAGAATAGATGGCCGCTACACGAACCGTGCCGGCGATTTCCATTTGCAGGCTGCGTACCTGCGCGTCGACCGTATCGTAAAGCTCGAGCACCTCGCGGAAGCCTTCGTGGCAGGCTTGTCCTTCGAGGGTCAACACGAACGGCCGCTTGCTGCGATCGACCAGGCGGGCTCCAAAATGTTTCTCGACGCGGTGAACCGATTGAGTGGCCGCCGACTGGCTGACATTGTTGCAGGCCGCGCCACGTGAAAAACTCTGATGCCGGACGACATCGCAAAAAATTCGCAACGTTTCAATATTCATGGCAGTGGATAATCTAAGAGTGGCATGGAGGCGTGCAGCTAACCATTAGGCCAGCTTATCATAAGCAGGCCTAATGTCAAGCTGGCCCGCAGGGGTTAAAAGTCGTACCAGATCCCCATGCCGATCTTGTTCTCGAAGCTATCGAAGAACTCGTATTGGTCGCTCATGCCGTTGAAATAGATCATTCCCAGGCGAAACAGATTGCCGGTCGGCCCGCGCCATTGCAGGCCCGTTTCGACGGTCAGATTGCCGGAGTAATCGTTATCCTCACGGAGGTATCCATTTATGGCGAAGAAGGGTGCCGGGCGAATCCCCCGGGGCATTAAGGGGCTATATTCCATCCCGAATTGGAATTCCCAGGGCTTGGTATAGTCGCCTCGGTAGAAGGCGTATCCCACTTCGCCGTAGAGACGCAGGTCGGGCGTCCAGTAGTTCGAATATCCGAAAGTAAAAACGTCACGGCTGTAGTTGATTCGCCGGATGCCCGGAAACCGCTGCATCCACTCGTCACCAAGGTGGGCGCTGAGATGGTAGTAGGCCAGCTTATAATGGTGTGGTCCGTTGGCGTAGGTGAGGGGTACACCAGCGCGATAGTCGCAGGCAACCACGTCGCGTTCGTGTTCCAGCGACAGACGCGGCTGTGCGGCTCCCTCGACATCTATTTGCCAGCCCTGCGGATCGAGTGGGTCGTTGGTTCCATACCGTAATATACCCACACGTCCACCCAGGTTGACGTCCCACATCCAGCCGAAGTCTTTTTCATAGACCCATTTGCTTGCCAGACGTGGTTCCTTGACGCCAGCCAGATATGACTTGTAGATCAATCCCTGGGGTAAGACTTGCAGATAACGCGCTTGGGGACATGGGGATGACGGATGTGCAGCCATCAGTGGGGTTTCACGCTTTGGTGCTATCTCCGGCAAGCGTTCGATGTTCGGTCCCGCTTCGAAAGAGACTTCTTCATAAGGGTTTGAGGCAAATGAAGCGGAAGCAAACACCACGGCAGAAAACGCGGCGGCGAGAAGTAATGTGCATAAATGGCGGCTTGCACGAATAGAAATGCGTGCGTAAAATTCACTTATACCACCCATGTTATCGCCTTCCCCTGAAGTTATCTAAGGAGTTGTAGTCTTGACAGGAGGGGGACTGCGCTGACTTATAGTAATCATCGGCATAATCGGCACATTTATTTCAAACCTTTCGGAGAACAATGAGGGGCAACTCTCCAAATTGGTGGTTGGCTGTGGTATAAATGCGGTAGGATGACTTGCTTGAAAACTCATCGAGAGGCGGATTATGGAGAATACCCATCAGGAAAGAACCATGAAGGGCAAGCCGCTAGCAATCCTGCATGTCGAAGATAACAGTGACCACGCCGACTTGGTCGCCCGAACGCTTATTAATCACTGTGTCGCTAACGACATTAAGCTGGTTCGCGACGGTCAGGCGGCCTTGGACTATCTCTTTCATCGCGGGGAATTTTCCGATCCGCAGAAAAGCCCACGCCCTATGCTGGTGCTGCTCGATTTGAGGTTGCCGAAGGTCGACGGTCTGGACGTGCTGAGTGCCATCAAGTCGAACGATGAATTATCGTCGATACCGGTGGTGGTTTTAACTTCCTCCGAAGCCGAAGTGGACTTAGTGCGGGCTTATAAGCACCACGCGAATAGCTATCTGGTTAAGCCGGTGGGTTTCGAGGAGTTTTCGAAAATGATGGCCCAACTGGGCTTCTATTGGCTTTGCTGGAATCGACACCCGTGGAAGAATGGTGAAGAACCGGCGCAAAACGGCGACGATTCTCAGGTCGAGTGATTCCCATGGTAAGCGTATCGATTCCAAGTTTCTTTTCCGACACGACCGGCGGCGCCATTACGGCCGAGGCCCAAGGGCGAACCGTTAGCGAGGTTATCGACTCGCTCGACAAGACCTTCCCCGGCATGAGGGCAAGGATCTGTGACGACGACCAGTTAAAAATGTTCATCGTGATCACGGTAGACGGCCGGGTAGCCGCAGAAGAACTCGACACGCCGGTGGGGCCCGATAGCGAGATGGGGATTCTGTTCGCGATGGGCGGCGGGTAGGTTATGGGAATCTGAGCTTCAGCACGTAGGCTTCCCAATCTTGCTTGAATTTGGCCATGTCGCGAGCACCCAGCACTTCTTTGAGGGTTTTGTAGCCGGTTGGGTCGGTTTTGTGGTTCGCCTGAAAGCGGTGGTAGAATTTCTCGAGCAGGTCGTGCTCTTGCAGGTAGTAGCACAGGTATCTGGCTTGGGCGTAGTTGGTGCCGGGGTCTTGTTCGTAGAACTGGTGGGTGGTTGTGGCGGTTAGGGTTTTAAAGGAGGGTACTTCTTTTGCACGAATGGCAGCTTGCAGGCCGGCCAGCCGCCAGTTGGTGAGGCCGCGGATGCGACCGTTTTTTTGGCTGCTTTGTTCGTAGAGCGAGCCCAGCCCTTCGTTGAGCCAGGCGGGGCATGCGGGGAAGTTCGACGCCACGAAGGGATGTACGATCTCGTGCACGAGTGTGCCGCCGCCGGTGGCGATGTTCATTACCAAAGCTCGGTCGGTGTGTGAAAAATAGCCGTAGGGCGTGTCCGGCTTGCATTGGAAGATCTTGGTGGCGTTCGCTTCGTAGCTCTGCTTGTCGCGGAAGAGCCAGATGTCGAGGATCTCTGTGGGGTCTTTTTTGAAATAGCTTTTCTTCAACCTGTCGACCGCCCATTTGACGGTGCCTTCGGCCCGTCGTTTGACCATTGAGGGCGATTCGTCGCCGATCACCACGAACGGACGCTGTAAGATCACGGTGAACTTGTCGCTGGGGATTTTCTTCTTCAACTTCATGATATGCTGAGCGTAGTCGGCGTCGGTGTGCGTGGCGGATGCAACGTGATTGGCTGCCGGATCGATGCGTTTGGGTACGAGTGGCATGCGCACGGCCAGCCATTCGTCGGTTTTGTATTTCAGCGGCCAGAGTTCCAAGAACGTGGAACGCTTGATGCGACGATAGGCGCCGCGCTGTTGGACCGGTTCGTGATAGATGACCTCGTCACGCTGGGCATCGTGGCCGACGATGAGACGAAAGTGCTCGGGCGAGCCGGGCGAGGCGTCATAGTGCATGCACACGATCGAGGGCGTTGCGGCGGCCAGATCGTCGCGCAAAATTTTCCACTGATTGTCGAGGTCGGTTTTTGCGCGGCTGGGTGTGACCGGATGCCAGACAGTGCCGATGTCGAAGCCGATGCGTCGTAGCGCCTGGGCCAGTTCCTTGGTGTAGCAACCCCGCCCGGCCAGCGGGTCGAGGCCCGATTGGTCGAAAACGTAATCCTGGTCGAGTTGCTTGCCCAATTTTTGCAACGCCATGGCCGCGCAGGCCTCGCCGCAGAAGTCGGGTTTCTGCTGAATGTGTGGTATGCCCTTGATGAGGACGGATTGGCTGGACTCGTTCTTGGCTTGCACGTAACCCGTTGCCAGGCAGACTGTTACGCCAACCGCAGCCAATGCGAGGAGTGTTCCG
>CAZISU010000471.1:0-5379 GCA_964541935.1 uncultured Planctomycetaceae bacterium
GTCAGTGTTGCCCCCCGTTGGCTCTCCGACGATCTGCGCGAAAGTGTCGAAAAACTGATCTCGCTACTGCCAGAAACGACGCCCTCGGCGATTTAGCCGATCAACATGGCCCACACTGCGGACTGACGGCGATCCGCTGCAGTCAGCAGTGTGGGCGTCAACCTAGAGAGAGGTTACTGACCCACGGTCTGACAGGAGAGCGGTTTATAAACATATTAAGTGATTCGGATGAGCTGGAAGGCGGTCTGGGACTTCCGAACAGACGCTTTATCACTTGCGTGACGAGTTTTTGGCGGGTGTTGATGCCGCCATGGAAACTTGCAAGTTAAAGCTTACAAGCATTCTTTCTTGGACACGGCCACAGAAAAATGAAATCAGAAATTTTGAGTTGCCAAGGGAGTATAATAGCAATAGACTTGAATAGAGTCGGTCTTTAGGCCGGTTAGCACATTTGATTTTGAAGATCAGCGATGGTTGGCAACCATGTCGGATGCCAAGGTCCAGAAAAATATGAATTGGTCTGGACCGATGCCGGTGTGGAAGTGATCCGTTGCTCGCAGGGTTTAGATGCACTGCGTGAGCTGTCACGAGGCGGATCCCTCAAATCGTACAGCAAGAGGTCATTTTTTGACGTGCTGAACAAGCACGCTGGAGGTGATTTCTTGTAATGAGTATGCGATTTGACCATGTTTCTCCAGGTGATGGCTGCAGACTTTCCGGTCTGCAAGAGATTTCTTTTACAGGGGCGGGCATACCACCGATCAGGCTAGGGGTACATCAGTCGCAAATCGTGGCGTCTGACTCTGAAATTCTGGAAGGCTTGAATTCTAGTTCTCCCGATATACAGCACGGCCTCACAGTTTGCTTGAGGGCCCATTCCCGGGAGAATGCTTTGTTTGACCAAAGCGGTGACTGTGAAGAAACGCGCCGAGATTCCTATGGGACGGCACTACCGATGGAGCTTTGGGGCGACCCTCTGCCCCACGTTTTGCGGGGGAATTTGATATGAATAAACAGCAGGTAGATTCTGGAGCTGCGAGTTTGCTGGTGTCGGCGAAAGAGGCATCAGCGATGTGCAGTATGTCTCTGCGAACATGGTGGAGAAAAGACTCGGCGGGACAAATACCGTCGGCAATCAATATCGGTGGGAGCGCCATGAAGCGATGGCGTGTCGAGGAGCTACACCGTTGGATCACAGCGGGATGTCCACAGAGGACAGACTGGCAGAACATGACCGACATAAACTCTGGAAGTGGATAAAATATGACCAGCAGTTACATGAATGAATAAATACAGAAAGAAAGAAAAATGGCTTCAATATTCAAACTTGGCCGTGACAAGGGGAAGCGAAATGCACATTGGTACTTCGAGTGCCAGGACCAACACGGAAAGAAGAGGATGAAGAAGGGCTTCACCGACAAAGGGCTCACCCAACAACTTGCGGCGAAGACGGAAAGGGAAAGTCGACAGCGTCTACTCGGATTGATCGATGGTGAACAGGAGGAACATGCCGCAAAGAAGAATTCTTCCGTTAAAGAGCACTTGAAGAACTATAAACGGAGCTTGCTCGCCAAGGAGAATTCTGAAAAGCATGTCAAATTGACAATCGCTCGTGTGCAGAAAATAATTAATGGCTGTGAATTTTCAACTTTGCGTGACCTGAACGCTGGTGATGTCGAAACGTTTCTTACAGAACTTCGTGAAGAAGATGGTATCGGTTTTCGGACCTACAACCATTACATTCAAGCGATTGATGCATGGTGCAATTGGATGGTTGGTCGCAGGCTGCTAGATAAAAGTCCTGTTGCTGGAATTCCACGCCTGAATGCGGGCCTAGACGTTCGACATCCTCGGCGTGCTCTTACAACTCACGAATTTTCCCGGCTTTTAATGTCGGCCCGGGAAAGTGGCGAAAGCATTCAGTGCTATACCGGCGAAGAGCGGGCAAGAATCTACACCCTTTCCTATATGACCGGTCTGCGAAAAGGTGAACTCGCGAGCCTCACACCGAAGAGTTTCGATTTTGACACAGGCCAGCCAACGGTCACGATTGAGGCGAAATCCTCAAAACACCGGAAGAAGGACATTCTGCCGCTTCATGCCGATCTGGTTCCCATGCTCCACGAATGGATTAAGGATGTTGGCCGAAACGAACCGCTGTTCCCAAAACTAGGCAAACGGAAAACCTGGCTAATGGTAAAGAAGGCTCTGGAACGCGCGGGGATTGAGTACGAAAACGAGGACGGTATCGCCGATTTTCACGCTGCTGGGCGGCATACGCACATCACGGAATTGCTGCGGAATGGAGCAACACTTCCTGAAGCACGCAAACTCGCTCGTCATAGTGATGTTCGAATGACCATGCGTTACACGCATATTTCTCTAGACGACCAGGCCAAGGCCCTACGGTCGCTGCCGGCACCTTGTCAGGATATTGTCAGGAAATCGGCTGGCTCAAGCAGTCATGAGTTGGCAGCGGATGACCAAGAGAGTCCGGATGAGGAGCCGGGGGGAGAAAGCGAAAACCCCTGTGGTAGCAGGGGTTATGACGCCAAAAGGCAGCCGATGTCTCCGGCTGACAATGAAACAGAAAAGTGGAGGCGGCGGGAATCGAACCCGCGTCCCGCGACATTTCCATGTAAGCTTCTACGTGTGTAGTCGGATAATTTGAGTTTCGCTCGCCAAACCCCCTACCGACTGGGTGAATGGCAACCTAGTCAGCAGCTTTTTTAATCCCGAGCGTGGCCGACAGCGACTCGGGACGAACCGAAATTAGGTGACCAGCTTTTGGGCCTCTTCGGTAAAAGCCCTCAGCCAGGGCTGTCTATCTCTAGGCAGCCATTGCGAGATTATTCTCGGCAAATAAATATATAGTCAGCTTTTAACGTGGCCCACTGACCAACCACGACACGCCACTTACACTTCGACTGCCCGGTCGAACCCGGTTCGCCCCCGAGAGTGAAGATGTATCGGCATTTCAGATACACAAGCGTGAAAAACGCCATTTTAATTATACCTCGGGTTGGCGAGGTTGCAAGGTCCTGTTTTCCAGGGTGTCGGCGGCTTCCCTTTGCCATTTCACCCCTAGCGGATAAAATGGGCCGTTTGTGTGACAATCACATTGATTACTACTCAATAGATATAAAACGGATAACACCATGCCCCGCTACAACCCGGCCACGATCGAGCCCAAATGGCAGAAATTCTGGGAAGAAAACCGCACGTTTGCCGCCGAGCGGCTGCCGGGGGGGAAGAAGTTCTATGCTTTAGACATGTTCCCCTACCCTAGTGGAGATGGGTTGCATGTAGGCCATCCAGAGGGGTACACGGCTACCGATATCGTGTGCCGGTATCAGCGGATGTTGGGAACCAGCGTGATTCATCCCATGGGCTGGGACGCGTTTGGGCTGCCGGCCGAACAGCATGCCAAGAAGACGGGCACGCCGCCGCGGGTGACGACAGAGAAGAACATCAACACGTTTCGCCGCCAGTTGAAGATGCTGGGGTTCAGCTACGATTGGGATCGGGAACTGGCCACTACCGACGTGGAATATTTCCGCTGGACGCAACATATCTTCCTGGTTTTGTACGACACCTGGTACGACGACCAACAGGGTAAGGGGCGGCCGATTGACGAGTTGCCCATCCCGGCCGAAATCGAGGCGGGCGGCGAGGATGCGGTCGGTCAGTATCAGGACGAGCACCGTTTGGCCTATCAGCTCGAGGCGCCGGTCAACTGGTGTCCCAAGTTGGGCACGGTTTTGGCCAACGAGGAGGTTATCGGCGGGCTGAGCGAACGGGGCGATCACCCGGTGGTGCGGATGCCGCTACGGCAGTGGATGTTGCGGATTACGGCCTACGCCGACCGGCTGGAAAAGGATCTCGAAGGGCTCGATTGGTCCGATGGCATCAAGGCCCTGCAACGCAACTGGATCGGACGCTCGACGGGCGCCGAGGTCGATTTCTTCATCGGGTCGGAAGCCGGCAAAGATGGCAAGCCGAGCGACGATGAGTTCAAGGACTGGACACAAAAACGCGGCAAGAGCCGTTTTCCGCGCAAGCCGGACGACGATGTTTTGCGGGTGTATACCACGCGCCCGGATACGCTGTTTGGGGCGACTTATATGGTGGTCGCGCCCGAGCATGCTTTTGTCGGCCGGTTCACCACGCCGGACCGGGCCAAGGCGGTCGAAGCCTATTGCGAAATGGCGGCGCGGAAGAGCGACCTGGACCGTACCGACTTGGCCAAGGAGAAGACGGGTGAGTTCACCGGCTCGTATGCGATCAACCCGGTTAATGGTCAGCCGGTTCCGATTTGGGTGGCCGACTATGTTTTGATCAGCTACGGCACGGGCGCGATCATGGCCGTTCCGGCACACGATACGCGCGACTTCGAATTCGCCCAGACGTTCGACATACCGGTCATCGCGGTGGTAGATCCGGGCGAGAGCCACGACGTAGATCGCAAAAAGGTTTTGGCCGGGCAACAGGTTTCCACGGCCGATGGCACGGCGGTTAACTCTGGGCCTTACGACGGGCTGGCCACGGCCGAGTTCAAAGAAAAGATTGCCGCGGACCTGGCGGACAAGGGTCTGGGCCGGGCGGCGGTGGCCTATAAGCTGCGGGATTGGCTCTTCAGTCGTCAGCATTTCTGGGGCGAGCCCTTCCCCGTTTTGCACGAGTTGGACGACGATGGCCAGAGGACCGGGCGGATTCGAACCGTGCCGGCCGAGGATCTGCCGGTCGATTTACCCAAGGGCATGAAGTTTGACGCCGAGCATGCCAGCCCCGAGCCGCCGCTGGACGCCGCGCCCGACGAGTGGCTGTATGTGACTGTGGATGGCAAGCGTTACAAGCGTGAGACGAACAGCATGCCGCAATGGGCCGGCTCGTGCTGGTACTATCTGCGGTTTTTGGATCCCAAGAACGACAAGGCGCTGGTCGATCCCGAGATCGAGAAGGCCTGGATGCCGGTAGATTTGTATGTGGGCGGGGCCGAGCATGCGGTTTTGCATCTGCTCTACGCGCGGTTCTGGCACAAGGTGCTTTTCGATCGCGGCTATATCAGCACCAAGGAGCCGTTCCAGAAGCTGGTCAACCAGGGCATGATTTTGGGCGAGATGGAATTCACGGGCTATCAGACCGACGACAATTCGGCCTGGGTGTCGACGGCCGACGTTAAGACCGATATCGAAGGCAACACGGTTACTATAAAGGACGCGCGGCCTGTCACTGCCGTGCGGCTGGAGCCCGAGGCGGTGGAGAAGGTGGGCGATTCTTTTGTCGTTAAGGACGAGCCGAAGATCAAGGTCGAGAGCCGCGCGCACAAGATGTCTAAGAGTCGCGGCAACGTGATCAACCCCGACCATGTGGTGGCCG
>CAZISU010000472.1:0-5377 GCA_964541935.1 uncultured Planctomycetaceae bacterium
CTTTCCTCGCCAACTGACATTCTTGAAGAGCGGGCCGATTGTCCAGCCAACATGGCTCGCAGAGTCGCCAGATGCTTAGCGGAAACGTCCCCCACCTGACCGGTCATGGTCATGATATCGAGGTTAGACCGCCTCTCGCCGGCATCCACAACCCGCGTGTTTTCGACGGGCTCGTTGAAGAAAACACGTAAACGAGCCGGGCGGTCGGCTTCGATGATGGCCCAAAGGCGGTGTTGGCCATCCAGCAACAGGCCGGTCGTGTCGAAGGCGATTCCCTGGTGGCTCAATTGCCAGCGATTCTCCAGTATCTCTTTGGCAAGCCGGTTAACATGCGACTGCTTAACTGGGCGGTTGCGGGTATTTGACTCAAGCCAATGGATGGCCTGCTTGGGGGTAACTTCCATGACGACGTTGTAAGGGTTGGTATTTGTGCGATTGTTCGTAGCGATCATAACTATTCACCTTTTTTTTCTTGGATAAACTCGGAAAAAACCTGAATGAGAGTCTCAATGTACGAGACTGGAAACTCCCGCCACAAAGCAGCCGCTGTTATCTCCGGTTTATTCACCGGCAATGTAAGAGAGATCATGGGGGCCATCTCGCTGTGTCCCCGTGTGGGCTTAAAGGCCTTGGGGCTTAGCGTGTTGCCCTTGGTGGTCTTCATGCCATTGGCAGATTGTTTGCCGATTTTGGCCGTGTTGATTTTGCGGCCGTCGCGGCCAGTGCGGGATTCTGACTTCGAGATTCTCGAAGTGGTTTCAAGTTCCGCGCGGTACTTTCGAATCGTGAAATCACTCACACCCACATGCACTGCAATCTGAACGTTAGACAACTTTGCACCATTGGGATGCGACAGGGCGGCCTTTGCGGCTTGCGACTTATCTTCATTTTTACGCGGCAGGCCGTGAGTTTTATTGGCACCATAGCTGTGCCATTTAGCGTCATCGAGTGTGCCCTCATGCACATTGCACTTGATCGGCTGCTGCGAATCGGCAACCGTCAGGGCGTTGTATCGATGGAAACCGTCGGCCAGCCAGTAGCTTTCGCCGTCGTAGTACACATCAATCGGTGGCATACTGTCACCGTTTTGTATGGCCTCGACGTATTCTTCGACCGTAGACTGATTCAACTGGATTCGGGGCTGCGTATCGCCGTCGAGGCGAATGTCATCGGGTTTCAGGTCCTTGACGACCATTATTCTTCCTTTCTTAATTTTGATTTAAGCGTTTTCAGCCAGTGTCAGATAAACTTGGACTGCCAGTTTCGGGAGGTCTTCGAGTCGAACGACGACCACCCAGGGTTTACGGTTTTGGCGATGCACAACGATGGGCACTTGCTCACCGGCGTCGGCAATCGCCTGATCGAGCGCTTCGTAAAGCCGAAAACGCTCGGTTCGTTTACATTCGATATGAACGTCGGGAATGTCGGCGACAACGTCGGGCGAGTCGGGCCCGCCGCGGTACTGGCAACCACGACGGGCTTCGACGCCCAACAACCGCGAGAGCTCGCGAGCGAGCTCCCGCTCCCCCGATGCACCCTTATCACGCGACTTTCGGCCCATCGGCATATCTCCAATTGACAGTGTCGTCAGCATATGGCCCCTCGCGTCGTATGCGCTCGACGAGATCGTCAAGCGGATTGCGGGTAGGTAGCCCCTGCACGGCTCCTTCCTGCTCGTCATCATCAACTACCACCACACACGCAAAAACTGCAATTAACTTCTTCATACTCACCTCCTTATCGATTCCAAACTGGTGTGTTATCATTGACGGGCGCCTGCTGTGGTTGGCCGGCAGCCGACTCGCGGCGGGCATAGCCCTTGAGCTCGTTGGTGATTTCGCCATTGTCCTTGCGGTTTTTGCACTTGACCGTGACGACGAGCGGCAAGTTGTGCAGCTCGACCGAGTCGCGAGGCTGCATTACGCCCACCGCACGGCAGATGGCAGAGAGTTTTCCGCGAGCGATCTTCTGCGTGAGATCGTTGGCGTGGCTGAGACACAAGCGGTCCCAGACCTTTCGGCCCCGGCAATCGCCGTCCAGGACGGTGAACTCCAGCTCGAGGTAGCTGCCGTTGCCAGACTTGGTCTGCTTCATCTCGCTGGACGAGACCTCGACCAGGTACTTACCCGCCGGGAGCGGTTCATACTCTTTGGCCGGTTCGACGTTGTTCGCGTTAAAATCTAGTTGTGCCATAAAAAGGTTCTCCTTGTGATTGAGACAGAAAAAGGTTAAGCTAACTTGAGGTTATGCAGCATCTGCTGCGGGAGTGAACTTTGCGGAAAGGCCCGCCGAGATCGACGAGATGAACGCACGCCATTCGAAGGGAATTGTGGGCGGCATGCCGTAGCGGTTTTTAGCCAGAGCCGACGGCGTTTCGGTGGTCACGAGGATGCGGTTGCCGTCAACATCCTGGCGTGCCAAACAGACGAAGTCCGACCACTCGACAAAAATGTTGCGAAAGTCGTCCGGCAGATCGGCCGTCGTCTTTTCGCGAGTCACGCCGTCAACATCGGTGATGTCGGTCCGCTTCGCATGGGCCAGTAGAACGACAGCAATGCCGCGACCGACAATGCGGTCGAGTACCGGTAAAAGCCGCTGATAGACATTGTTTTTCAGCACCTGTTTACCGTTACCGTAGCCGCCGTGGGAGCGATTGAGCGTCTGCTCGATATTGTTGCCGCAACCGGCCACATGCTCTTCGAGACGACGCAGCAGCCAGTCGATGGAGTCGATCACCAACGTTTTATAGGGATGGTCCTCACGCTCCATGGCCAGAAGCCACTTTTCGATTTCCAGCCAGGTGGCCAGGTAGGGAGTACGGCAACAGGGAATCGCGCCGGCGCCGTTCTCGCAGTCGACGATGATGGAATCATCGGCCTTGGCACCGAAATAAGTTTTGCCTGCACCCGGAGGTCCGTAAATAATCCCCTTCGGCGCCGAGGGCGAAGGGTTCTGGACGAGGTTGTTGAACATTGACATTCAAAAGGTCTCCTGTGGTTGAAGATTGGTGAATAAAAAGCCTCTTGGTGCGCAGTCTGAGCGCAAAGCGATCGCAAATCGCAAGTTTCTAGGGGGTTAGAGCTCAGCCGGAGTTATGGAATTTCAAGCAGCCGTGGCGTTTCGTAGCCGGTTTCCCAGCTGTCGCTTTTGCGAGCGACCATCAGTCGCGAGATGGCCGATTCGTTTTCACCGCGGGCAATCGAGAGCGTGTCGTCGGAGACACGCCAGACCCCGCAGCGATACGGTTCGGCTTTCTCCACGCCAATCAAATAGACGGGCACGTACTCGCCGACCACTTCGCGCAGAACCGCTTGATAGAAGCTTAACTGGCTGTGATAGTGATACCGCCGGGCTTCATTTTCAAACCAATCGAGGTCTGTCGTGGTTTTGAGATCAACGATGCCCCGATGCGGATGCGTCCAGTCAATACGAATCTGGCAAGGCACACCGCAATACTCGGCCCGCACTACGCCTTCGGCCCGACCATAGAGCAGTAGTTCATTCGCTACTTCGCAGAGCGCAACCCCCGCCGCCATATTCTCGATCAATGCGACCTGTTCATGAGAAAGGACCGGCTTGCCCTGCTTGGCCCGCCACTCGGCGAACTTCTTGGTGGCGCTGCCATAGGCCTTTCCCGTCGACGGATTGATTGGCCCGCCCAGAGCGAACTCCGATTCATAAACGTCACGCCCTTCCAGAATCCGGCAATGGGCCGCGTGCCCAAGCAAAAACGCCGGCGACTCCTTTCGCACAATCAACCCGGCCCGCCGCTTGGCATGCAGATACGGGCATCGCATGAAGTCAATCAACTGATGGCTGGAAAGGAAAGATTCTGCCTTAGCATGATATTCTTCTGCCGGTTCGACTTCGAGGATGTTCAGGTCGATCAGAGTTTTTTCAGGGGGCATATAACTACTCTCCGGCGTGTTGGGCTTAACTTATAAAAACGTGGGCCTCTATATAGTTATTACCCGCCGACGACCCAAATTTCCGAAAAATCTTTAAAACACATATGCCTTTTAAATGCCATTTACAAACGGCGCCTAAAATGGCATATGCCAAGTTTGAACCGTGGGTTTGACCCCGTAAAAACAAGCATATCTATTTTTAGCAAATGGCATATGCCAAGTTTGAACATGGCATATGCCAAGTTTGAACCTGGCATATGCCAAGTTTGAACCGTGCGTTTGACCCCGTAAAAACAAGCATATCGTGATTTCTCGCGCGCATGTAAAAGCGCATGTACATTGAGCGCTAAACGGATTGATACTCCAAAGCGTGACGGCGGTCGTGTGGCCGCGTCGGGCAAGAAAAACCCCTTGTTTTATAGGAGTATCAGGAGATGAAGCGATTTTGCTATGACGGGATCTTAGAAAATTGGAAAATTGAATTGGCGCTGAAAAGGGCGCGAAGAATTTCTTTTCGGGATGACGAACTCGACGATGTAATCCAAGATTTAGTTATTATCTTAATGGACATTGATTACGATGTGCAGCGTGCTAATGGTGCATCGGAAAAGACCATGTTGACATCGGTCATTGATCTACAGCTCTATAAGATGCGTCGCTCGAACGACCGTCGCAAGTGCTTGGAACAAGGCGTTGCCCTCTCCGGCGACGAGACCTACGACAACTCTGATATCGAATGCAGTGCGGATGTCCAGACCGTAGTCGACAAGCTGGATGACCAGCAGCAGCGTGTTTGCGAGTTACTCAGCCAGGGCTATCCCAAGTCGGCAGTTGCCGAAGAGGTCGGATGCAACTGGTACGTCATCGAGCAGATCGTGAGCGACATTCGCGAGCAGTTCGAAGAGCAAGGTTTTGGGGAGGAATGACTATGGTTGCCAGCAATGATAAAAGCCTGCTCCTGCTCAATGCCGCCGAGGCTGCGGAGCGCTTTGGCTGTTCTGTAAGAACCTGGCGGACTTGGGACCGGGCGGGCCAGACACCACCGCCGATCCGCATAGGCCGCTCACTCTACTGGCGGCCGAATGAGTTGACCGCCTGGGTCGAAGCCGGGTGTCCCGACCGGGCGACGTGGATCTCCCAGAGAGATGATTAAACGTGGGCGGCTTTTGGGAATGTGTGGCGGGAATTCTTCGGAATTCTCGCCCGATTGGGCGGATGCCGCTTGAGCTTATGCCCAAAGCCGTGCTCACTGTGACTCGTTGTCCGACGCTTTGTAAACTATCACATCGAAAAAAATGGAGACCAATATGGCAAGCATCTACAAGAAACCTGTTATAATGTGCAACCCGAAGACGGGCGAGAAGGTAAAGACGAAATCGAAGAAATGGTGGGGACGTTATACTGATTCGCTGGGCTGCGAGAAACGGGTGCCGTTGGCGACCGACAAGACGGTATCGCAATCGATGCTC
>CAZISU010000473.1:0-5369 GCA_964541935.1 uncultured Planctomycetaceae bacterium
TCAATCGGAACCGAACTTCCATATTCTGCCACCGTGGCAGTGCCTTGGAACTGGCCTCCACTGACGAGATTGTCCCACGAATCGGCCGTGCCAAGCCCCAAGACATGCCCGATTTCGTGAAGCATTACTGAATAAAGATCATTTTGGCCGTAGGCTGGGTTTGCCGTATAGTCGTAGTTCCAAGTGGTCCCGGAGTCGATGCTCATCGAGCCGCCCCAAGGAGCGTATTCGGTTGCCGTTTGTGCTGTTTCCGGTGTATTTTGCACATCTTCGACTGAACCCTCGCCGCGCGTTCTTACTGTATCGAACCAACTCTGAGATACCCCGCTGAGCGAATAGCCTCCCGGTCCTGCCTGCCCCAGGGTGTTGCCGGGCAGGTCGTAAGCGCCGACATAAATTCTGACCGTATCGGCCGCAATGTCGAGGTTCGAAAGTGGAAGTTCAGCGCCGGTGTCGGGCTGAAAAATATATCCCGTGAAATGATTCAATCCATAGGAATTGATTGCCAACAGGTCGTCGTCCAGAATCGACTCATAAAAATCCCCCACAGCATCCAGCGAAGCCCGAGCTTGCGTTCCGGTGCCGAAGAACCCCGAACTGTCGTAAGTGTAATCGAATTCGAGTTGGATCGACCCCAGCCCCACCGTCGGCATTAGCAGAACGAGCAAAGCTACCTGGCAGGCAAAGGCAATTGTGGATCGATTCTTCACGGAAGACCTCAGGTAAGTACATGGTGTGTCGCGGGCAAACCCTTATTTGCTGCATAACCATCATCTCCATAATATTGCTTAGCCCCAAAATGGGCAAGAGAGATACGTCCATAACGGCTGTAACGGATGTGTTTCGCAAGCCGTGCTCGATTCTTGCCCGACTTTACCACCTAAGATCGCCATGCAGTACAGCCCTAAGGAAGGGCTTATGCTTTACGCAGTCGCAATTACTGGATACCATGGATAGATGTAAAAACCGGGCTGCAGGTAGACGCTGCAGGTAGACTTAGTGGAGATAAACACCCATGTTCGGAACAATCATATGCATCGCGGCGGTAACGCTTGGTGTTGATTACGGATATGAACCCAAACACGACGGGGGTCTGGTGTACATCATCCAGATCGATCCTGCTTCGCTTAAAAGCTTGTGCGACGGCAGGCCCGTGCAGAGCGATATTCCCAGCGATGTTTCCGGTTTGCGAACAATCCGTTTCCAAGTCGGCGATGAAATATTGCCTCGCGTGGCATTGGCGCCGGAAAAGAAACCTTTGCTCGATACGCCCACGGTTGCGGATACTCATAATGCAACGCCCAGTCCCTCGGATGTAGATCCTCACGCTGTGCAGCCTAATGAACTGGCGAACAATCCGCAGGGCAAACGGCTTGTTGCAGATACTGCGAATTACAACGACCCGTTAGAAAGTGACGATGCGCCGAAGGCTAATCCTGAAAGTTCCGAGAGTGGAAACACAGAGCAAACCGCCCCGGAAAAGCCCTGGTCATTGCTCTATGGGGTGATTGCTTTGTCGGTTGGTCTGGCGGCCGCGTTCATCTATCTGGCTTGGGTTCACATCGGCATGCGTAGTCGCTATCGCATGTTATTGGCCGAGCATTTGGCGATATCGCAGCCGACATGAGCGAGCAGAGTTCACCCGCGGCTATGTGGCAGCGCCGGCCGGGATGACGCAACTTATCATCCAGCGGTTGTCTTCGCGGTCGAGTCCGACAATTCCGGAGTTTGAAAAACGCACTACGGTTTGCTCGGGATCGTCGCAGATAAGAAGTGCTACCAGTCGCGCGAGGAACGGAAGATGCCCGACAATCATTATGGCATCGGACGTATCGTTCAGCTTTTCGGCAAAGGATATCACGTCGTCTGTGGGATTCATTCCATCGTGTTCAACAGTGCCTTTTGCAGGGCATAGCTTGCCGGCAAAGATATCCGCGGTTTGTTTTGCCCGTAGTTTACCGCTGTGCCAAATCTCGTTTACCTGCAATCCACTTTTCGCGGCCCAAGCGGCAACGTGTTCGGTAGTTGCATAGCCGACCTCCGACAAAGGTCGGTCGGAATAGTAAACTTTAGTTTCGCCCTGTCCGTGCTGGACAAGATAGAGCTTGCAATCCGAGTAATCTAAACTCTGCAGAGAACTAAACATGAATCCCGGGCTCCAGGGCACTAACAGTAGTACCTGCTATTCTGGACGGTTAATGGTTTCCATGCAAGTGAAATAACCGCAGTTAGTCGACAAATTATTGCTAGATCGGGTATCTGACCCCTTTTGGGCGTTTGATTATCGGAGCGTATGGATCGGCCGGCCCCGACTTGGGATCGACATACTTCGCAAGATCACGAACCGCAATAACCTTATAGTCCTTTTGGTGTAGATAGTTCATAAGACGTTTGAAAGTTTCCGGTTCGGTATGTACATGCTGATGGTCGAGATCTGGGATACCATGGAACGTCAGTACGGCGATATTACCGTCTTTAGCGTAACCGGCGGCCGCGATCATCTTCTCTAACCCACAGTGCGGTCCCGAGGCAGCGGTCGTTGGGATCAAAAGCGGATGGTCGACTCTTGGATTGTAAACTGGTCCGACCGAGCCGCGGTTATCGTAGACCGCTTCGGGGAAGACTCCACGTCGAGCGAACTGATATCCCTGCTCGGCCAAAACACCCACTGCCGTCTGTCCGTGCAGATACATGGGAAAACAGAACGTTTGCGGTCGAGGAATATTGTTCTCGCGGCAACGTTGCTCGATATGCCTCAATTCGGCCAGGAAGACTTCTTTGGACTGTCTGGCGGCGTTGTGGTGGTGCCACGTGTGGTTGCCGATTTCAAAGCCGGAACCGTGCATATTGCGGCAGTCGGTCCACGTCAGATAGCGAGTTTTGTCGGCGACGAAATCGGCGTCGGTAATGTAAAAGGTGGCCCCGAAGCCCAAGCGTTTCAGGATTGGCATGCAGAATGTCATCTGCGAACGAACACCGTCGTCAAAAGTCAAAACAACCAGCCTCTCGGGGATGGGCAAGCGTTTGCCTGCCTCGGCCCGGCACTGCGATTCACCCAGCATTGCAGCCATGCCTGTTGTGGCACTAATTCTTAGGACGTCTCGTCGAGTTAATGAATTGCTCATTTACTTTTCTCTCGTTCGATTGAACTAACGATTTAGCGGTATCAGACGAATTTCGCGAATGTCGGCCAGTTCCTTTTTCACTGGTCCGTCCGGTCGCAACACGATTCGTTGCCGGCCGGCGTCCAGGTCGAGTGTGCCAAAGGAGTGATCGCGGTATTCATACCAACTTCCGGTACTGGGCAACTTTCCGCTTACGCTTTCGGCCGTTCCTTCTACTTCGACCGCGAAACGGTTGCCTGCCAATTCGTCGATCTGTGCCCATTTGATCCACATCGAATAGCGTCCCGAGACGGGCACCTCGACATTCCACACGGCCCGATCGTCTGTGGCCGACATCCACGCCAAACATTTCTGCTCGATGTTCATGCCAATCCCGCTGCTCCCGTATATTTCGGACTTCCAGGCCGCAAGGCGCAACGAGCCATCGCCCGACGCCTCGACCAATGTCGGGTGGTTGCCCTCGACCTTTTTCAGTGGCGGGGCCGATGCCTGCTGGATAAACGCCATAAGGTCGGACATCTGCTGAGGCGTCATTTTCGATTCGAGCCCCTCGGGCATGAACGAACGGTCGTTTCGAACGGCCTCTTCGATTTTTCTACGCAGGATTACGTGCCGTTTGCCGGCCGCGTCGGCCAGCGTGACGCTGTTACTGCTTTCGTCCAGCGGCATCCCGGAGATCGTCAGACCGTCGGTGGTAACGATTGTATATTCGACATAACGCAGCTTTACCGAGCGGTTCGGATCGATGATTGCCGGCAGCAAGACTTTGGCCGTACGGTCCATCAGGCCTTCCAGAGGCGGGCCCAGGTCCTCGCCGACGCCGTCGAGACGGTGACAGATTGAACACGTCGTGTCGACGAAGAGCTTCTTGCCCCGCATGGGATTGCCGACGATCTTGATTGCCGTTTCGTAGTTTCTAAGCACGGCCTTTAATGCGTCGCCGGCTTCGATGTTTAGATCCGATTCGGCGGCCAGTTCCATGGCCTCTGTGCCCAAACCGCTAGAATTTACATCGTCCATCGCTCCCTCTTGCATGTCCTTGGCCAAGCGGCGTAGACGCCCTATGAACTCACCACGGCCGCTGAGCACATGAGCATCTCCCTTGAGACTTGCGATCATCGATTCGATATGCACTGGCGCCGAACTCATGATGGCCGTCATCAAGTACGAATCCGGCTCTTGCATGGCCAAGCGAGCCAAGGCTTTGCCGCCGCGAGGGTCGTGCCACTCGCCAAGGCTGTAAGCAACCTGCAATCGCACCTGGTCGTCCGCATCACCAACCATAGCCGCCACGGCCTCGCCTAGCTCGGGGTGCGAGTCCAGCAACTGCTCGCTTAGCCGCGTGGCATGACGTCGCACGCCCGCGTGTTGATCGCGGAGCGTTTTGAGTAAGATTTTCGCGGAAAGCGAACTCAAGCCGTCGAGCGTGCAAAGTGCATGTAATCTGGCCAGTGGGTGTTTTGCGTCGGTTGCCATCGCTTCAAGCGGCTTGACGGCGGCCTTCTTGACAGCGGCCTTGTCGTCGCGCCAAATCAGCATCTGCTGTGCCGTGTCGCGCTGCCAACCGCTGGGGCTGTCCAAGGCCTTTACAAGTTCAGGTGTGGAAAGAGAATCCAAACGGGGAATTGCCCGCGGCGGCCGGTTCTTGGGGAAGATTCGATATATCCGCCCCTTGTCGTCGCCGAGTCTGAGATCCAACGTTTTCTCCACATCATCGTCGATCCACTGCGGGTGTTCGATGGAAACGCGATACATGGCCGCGAACCAGATCGCGCCGTCGGGCCCGGTACGCAAGGTTACGTTTCTAAGCCACGGATCCTCGGAGCCCATGAACTCCGACTGCTCTTCGCCTGCGGCACGCTTGCCCACGAAGGTTGCACCCTTAGGGGTGATCACCAAACGGTGGATAATGTTGAAGACCGAATCGCTTACGAACAGATTGCCCGTAAATTTCGGTCCGAAAAGCTCATCGCGGTAAAACATCAAACCGCCCAGCGACGTGAATCCGCCCGGCTGGCCCTTTTCAAGCATGTGGTTTCCCTGGATGTTACCCCGATATGAAATCACTCGTCCGCGGGGATAAGCCTTGCGTCCCGAGGTCAGGTTAACGCGTCCCGGTGGCGTGGCCAGATACGGATTGCGACGCATGTAGTGATCGACGATGGCGTAGTGCCAACCCGGGTTGCCGTTGTTGCAGCCGAACCAGTTACCCCAATCGTCTCGCGCGCGGCCGAACTGGGCTCG
>CAZISU010000474.1:0-5368 GCA_964541935.1 uncultured Planctomycetaceae bacterium
CGGCGTCGTAGTTCCGGCCCGTGACCCATCCGGTGTCGCTGATGCCGTAGCCGTTTCCACCAAGGCCGCTTTCGCCCATGTTGCCGGTCATGTCGCCAAGGTTGACGAAGTGTGCGGTTTTCGGATCATAGAAACACGGATGCGAAGTATGCTCGTCGCCGACATCGCGGTCTTGCACCAAAAAACCGAAGCCGGTCGTCTGGCTGCTGTTGTTTAAGCCGCCGCAAGAATATGGATGCATATCTCCGACTGTGTCGCCGGAAAGAAGACGCAGATTTGTGACGGTGTACTCGGCGGCAAAAGACTGAGTTGCAAATAGAGTCACTACGATTGACACCAACAGCAACGTCAGCCAGCCACGCTTGGGTTTATTGCGATAGTTCATTGTCACTTTCTCACTAATAAATCCAAAAACCCCATACTAAATCCTAACCACCCGCTAGAGAAAACGCTATAGAAACGCGGTTTAAATACAGCAAATTTAACAATTTTGTCAGTTGAGTCTATTTGTTAGCTAGGAGCGGATTGGGGCAAAAATGATTAACGATTTTGTTGATGGGTATTGACTCCGTAGGTATGTATTTATCGTAAGGGCTTTATGCGATGTGCCTTATGGCATTATTGAGTTTTGCGGGCAAACTAGCACTGTGCAATTATTTCACAGCAGTCCTTCGTGTCAGCGGCAATCGTTTTTGTTCGTACAGTCGGGTCTCGATTATTTCGGCCTCGTCGGTTCGACCAATTTGCCGGGCCAGATCGGCCGCCCACACCCAAGGGCCGTCGGGATACTCCGATAATATTTGCGTTGCCATCGCGAGCAGGCGCGACGCTTGCGCATCCAATCGGTTATCCGCCGCCCATCGGCCCAAAAGACACAGCGCTTTTACCTGCTGGTGTTTCCGCGCGGGCGCGACGGCCGCCCAGACTTCCAAGCGGCCGACCGTTGTGTCGAGGTATTGCTTCGACTGGTGCATTTGTGTTGCCTGCGGCAGAAGTGTACGGAAATCGAAGGATTCTTTTGGACGCACGTCGCTTGCAAGCGCCGCGAAGAATCTGTCGAGGGCCGCCTCGTGCCGCTTGGGACGACCGGCAATCGCTTCGAGTTTAGCCACGGCGGCCGACAGCCGCGGACCGGGGCAGATCAACTCGCTCGGTACGGTTTTAAGTATCGCATCGACACGTTCAACGGATCCGCCGGCCGCATCTTTCGATGGGGATATTGCGGCCGCCAATTTGCTCATTCGAAGCGAGTCGAGATCGTCGATCAACGAGCCCAGCGGCGTGGGAGCCAGACGATTGAACATGCGTCGGGTTTGGGCCGCTTGTTCGGCTTGGGGATACGCGGCGATCAACGTTTCGAGGCGGGCAAGGGACTGTTTGCGCCGATACGCGATCCGCCCTTCCCACATGTCCCCGGCGACTGCCCATTGCAGAATTGCGAGACCGATTTTTGCGTCACTGATTTTTGTATCACCGCGAAGGATTAAGATTTGGGCGATGCCGTCGAGTTCGGCCGGGTCGTTCCAGTCGAGATGCTTGACGATTCGTTCGACCAGTTCATCGGAAAGTCGGGCGATGGCTTGCGGGGCCTCTTTCGGCAGGCAAAGCACCATGGCCATATCCAACTTGTCTAGCGAGTTATTCTTAAAACGCTCTTCGAACGACTGGATAAGCGAGTCAATTTGTTTGTCCGTGACCGTCGCACGTACGATGCCGACGGCCAGATCCTGCACGTCGTTGCGTCCGGGTTGGGCCGATCGCAAGAGTGAATAGAATTCGTCGCGGGCGAATTTATGGCCAGATAATCCGGCGAAAAGCCGATCGCGGGCCGATCGGTCTTCGTCGGGATCGGCAAGGAACGCCTGCATGCCCTGGGGCGACGGCGGCAGAGGCCAGAAGGGGCTGAAGTATCTTTGTTTGTTGCGGTTGGCGATAAGGAAGCGTCGTAGCGTGAGTAGGGTCAGGTCGATATCTTTGCTGCAGGCGGCCGCGTGGATTACCTGCACCGGTCCCAGCGGGCTCTGATTGCCACGGGCCGCGCGGAGGGCCTCGGCCGGCCGGTTCAGAGCAATGCATAGTTCGCATAGGGTGCGCCACAGCGACGATTGCATGATCGTGCTTTGTGTGAGATGGGCCGAGAGGAAATCGGCCAGTTCGGCGTCGCGTCCTTGTTCTCGCATCACCGAAACAAACAGCCGCTCGACGGTGAAATCGTTCGGCGCCAACTGTGCTGCCTGGCGGAAACAATCGGCGGCGTCGGCCAGTCGACCGGCCGCACGAAGGATCAGCCCTTTTGCCAACAGCATGGAAACGGCCTTACCGTCGGCGTTGAGTCGGATATCGATGCGGCGGATGACATCTTCGATTTGCTTAGGCGTGAGGATCGCGGTAACGTCTTGAAGCAATTGTTGCTGGTCATATTTTAGCGTTTTGGCATGACCGAGCGTGCGATCGATGGCCTCGATTGCGAGCTTAACCGTCTTTTGCTGCTCGGAATCGTTAAGTTTCGCGGCAGACGTATGTCGGGCAATAGCAACGGCTGCCATGCAATACGCATCGCGCGGATGGTCGGCCATCAGGATCTCGCTTAGCCGCAGAGGCGTCCCGGCCATGGCGGGATTGCGGTTCCAGTTACCGATGGTGAACTGTCGATAGGATTTGTCTTTGACGAGAACCATTTTCGGGGCCGAGGCGAACCGTTCTGCGATGGTTTGTTGCAAATATGGTTGTTGTAAAAGGCCAACTGTGTGCAGGATAAAATCGCGACGCCGCGCGGGTTTCCTGGCGTCGATAGCGATTGCCAGCAATTCTACTTGCAGATCCCGCGAAGCCCCGGCAGCGTCAAGCAACGAGAGCATTTCGACCAGTGTTTTAGGCGTTAGAGTCGCATTGGCCACCGCCGTGCGTAGAACCTGGTCGCGGTTTGAAGCCTGTGGCAGCGACGGCTGACGGAGAAGCATTCGCACGCGTAGGAAGTCCAACGGTTGGCATTGTTCGTCGTTGCGCGCGCGGGCCAGCAACTCTACTTGTTCGAGAAGGTAGAGACGATCATTCTCATCGAGATGGTTCCACGCCCTGGAGATAATTTTCTCCAGCAACGCGGCGGCCGTCCTGCCCTTTGCCGCGCGACGGCAGGCATTGAGCGACTTGTGCAGCCAAACTCGCAGTTGTTGCGCATCGTTCGTGGCCAGCGCCGTCGAGAAGAGGGCTTTGGAAACAGCATCGTCAGACTTTGTAAATTGGCTTTGCAAAACGGCGACCAGTTGCTGGGCCTGCTTGTGTCGGCCGTCGGAGATAAGAATCGGCAATAGTTCGATGGCAATGCGAGCGTCGGGCTTGTCTTGAGCTAGATAGGCGGAGAGAGCCTTGTTGTTTGCCGCCAATTCAGCGGACGTGTAAGTCGCGGGATTCGCGGGCGGTGTTTTAGCGGGAGGTGTTTTCGCGTCTTTTCCGTTAGCAGGCTTGTATAAGGCGATCTGCTTGGCTCGTTCATAGAGGCCCCAATTCGATCGAGCCTCGATAAGTTCTTACCGGAGTCGCCGATCGGTGGGAAATGTGTCGAGCAAAGTGCGGTCTATTTCGTCCGCTGACTGCGGCTGTTGCAGTCCAAAAGCGACGCGTCGCATAAACTGAGCAAGTTTTGCCAGGCGCGGGTTGAGCGCCAAGGCGGGTTGGAGTTTATTGGTTTTTTGCAGCGCGCTGATTTCATCTTGGATTTGGCTTTTTAGGTCGGCGACGAGTGTTTTTGTTTGCTTGGAGGCGACCGCCGAACGGATCAGAGCGGTTGTTGCCACCTCGAAGAACTTGCCGAACTCATCGACATTCCGCACACGGCGGGCACGTTTATTGAGCGCTGGCGCGGCGGTTGGTGCAACTCGCTCGTCTTTGCTTGCGGTCTTGCCCAAGGCTTTTGCATCGACCGAAGGCAGGCGGTTAATCAATAGTTGGGCCGCTTTGGTGTAGGCTTCTTGGGCCTCTGAGAAGCGGCCGCTTTGTTCGTTGAGCCCCGCGACGCGCATCAGCAGGTCGAGTGAATCCGGCTCGGCAATGAGAAGTTCACGAATGATGCGTTGGGCTGGGGTGGAATGCCCTGCGTCTTCGTAGAGGTCGGCAACCTGGCGCTGTACGGCGGCGAAATCTCCATGCACGCTCGCTCTGCGGAAAACGTGGGCAGCCGGCGCGAGATCGCCTTCGTCGAGCATTGCTTTGCCGAGTTGCAGGAAGACCGACGGCGGAACCTCATCTCCGATAGCCAACAAGAGGCGTCCCCATGCGGCAACCGCGCGATTGTCGGCATTGCCGGCAGCCTCGTTCATCAATCGCCGCAGGATGGAGCCGCGCCGGGGGCCTGCGACCAAGAGCGACTGGGCCATGATGCGTTGCTGCTGGCGGGGGCGTCCCAAGGCTTCGAACAAGTCGGCGGCAAGGTCGTAGAGGAAGATCTTGTGCCAGCCGAGGGCAATCCGTTCTTGCACGCAACACAGCGCATGACGCAGTGCGGCCGGTTTGGCTTCGAGGTTTAAGAGCCCATCGACGGCCACAACGAACAAGTCGTCTTCCTGGGCCGTTTCGATCAATTCGAGGAAACGTTGGACTGCCTTGTCGCCTTTGCCGGCGGCCTTAGTGGCCTTTCCCCAAAGCAACAGCAGTTCAATCCTGTCGGGATGCCGACTGATAGTTTTTTCGTAGGCTGCGGCGGCCTGGTCGTTTAGTTCGAGAAGTTCCAGCAGCCCGGCTGCAAACTCATCGACGTTCGAGTCGTCGTCGCATTGTCGCAGTTTGGCAACGGCCGCTTTTGCATCGGCCGGCCGTTTTCGTTCCACGGCGACCATGGCGATCTGTTGCAGGTAATCCGCACGATTTTGGGGATCGAGTTCGGCCAAGCGCGAGAGAGTGGCGTGGCAACGTGCGAATTGTTCGCAGTCGAGATAAACCTGCGCCATGCGACGCAAGGCTTGCAGTTGCTGTCCGCCTCGCCGCCCGAATTCGTGCAGGATTTCGGCCGCCGAGATGGGGTCGTTGGCCGTTGTATAGATATCGACCAAGAGGGCCAACTCCTCCTCGCCGCCTCGATCGGAGTCGAGACGTTCTTCCATTTCGATTGCCAGATCGGCCAGTTTGCCGGTTCGCGAAGCAAGATCCAGAAGGCGATGCCGGGCCTGAATTTTCCGCGCGGGAACGGATGTGGTTTTCCACAAACGCCGCCAAAGGCGATAGGCTTCGTCCGTGCGTTTATTCTCTTCGCAAAGCCACGCCAATCGTAAAAGCACGTCTTCGCTGTCGGTTTGATCGAGCGCGAGACGATAGAGCCGAAAAGCCTCGCTCTTATCGCCATGGCGTTCCAGGGTGTCGGCCAGCGGCAATAGAA
>CAZISU010000475.1:0-5359 GCA_964541935.1 uncultured Planctomycetaceae bacterium
CACGGACGCGCTGCACCGCTTGCGGCTCTGCTAAACGGCCGCACGCAGTCCAACGGAAATGATCTTTCAGAGAGTGTTTTTATTGAGAAGATCGGCAAGGGACAGAACAACAAAGCGGGGCCGGAACAGAGATTTATGATGGACCTGGGCGAGGTCGTGGAAGTACGCCGGGTGAATACGTATTCCTGGCACGAGCACTCCAAAGGTGACAAGGGTGCCCGCGGTCCGCAAGTCTACCGGCTCTACGGCAGCAACACGGCCGAGCAGCCGGCTTTAAACGCTCCGGCTAGTTCGAACGCTTGGAAATTGATCGCCCAGGTCGACACACGGCCGAGCAAGCACGGCAGCGATTGGGGGGGGCAACACGGCGTGAATATCACATCATCGACGGGCTCGTTGGGCCGCTTTCGCTATTTGCTTTGGGTGGTCGAGCCAACACTTTCGCCGTTGGCAAATAATCCAAATTCGACACACACGTTTTTCAGCGAGTTCGACGTACACAGCACCCGCGAGGCAAGTCCCATGCTTGAACTCGCACCAACCGAGTTGTTCTTCCGCAGAAACGCTCGCCTGTACCGGGCAATTTTGATCGACATCCCGCCTAAATCTTGCAAGAAGGTGCATGTGAAATCCAATGGCAATGAGGAGACTTATGCCAGCGATTCGCTAAAGCCGTTCATGGGCAAGCTGGTAGTACCGGTCGTACCCAGCGACAAAATGCAACAAGTCGAAGTTGCCTTACAGCAGCATGATAATGTGCAAATTGGTACTATCGAACTCGAACCGGCGCGGCAGTGGAGAATTCACATAATCCCCCACACGCACCTCGACATCGGGTACACCGACCTGCAGGAAAAAGTCTGGCACGAGTTGGCCGAGAATCTCGACGGTGTGATCGATCTGTGTAAAAAAACGGCCGACTGGCCCAAGGGTTCGCAGTACCGCTGGACGATTGAACAATCGTCGCTTTTCGAGAACTTCGCCAACCGCTACCCCCAACAGCGAGTTGACGAATTAGTCGAGATGATCCGTGCAGGCCGTATCGAACTTGCCGGCTATTGGGTCAACTTGCTCACCGAACTGGCTGGGCCCGAAGGCCTCGCACGGGCCACCTATCCCGCCTGTCGCATTGCCCAGAAATATGATCTCAAGGTCGACACGGTCATGCTCAACGACGTGCCCGGCTATACCTGGTTCATGCCACAAATCTGGTCCAACAGCGGCATGCGCTACGCCAATCTACGTGCGAACGGCGCCCGTGCGAAATTCATTTGGGACCGGCCCGGCGCTGTGCCGCGCCCCTTCCGCTGGCAATCTCCCGATGGCTCTAAAATACTCTGTTGGTACACCGACAGCTATCGCGAAGCGAATTTCCTGCGTCGCGGTTTCCCCGACGAAACGACTTTCAGAAACAACGCCGGCACTCAGCGATGGCTCTATAACAACATCATGGCCCACCTGCGACGTGCGGCAGCAACCGGCTACCGGCGGGACCTGTTGCCCTTGCGTATGGGCGGCGACAATATCACGGCGGTCGAAAGCGTTTGCTCTTGGGTACGACATTGGAACGAGATGTGGGCCTATCCGCAATTGTCGATTGTCACAAACCGCGAGTTTTTCGAGACCCTCGACGACGGAAAGCACGAGATCCCCACACTTTGCGGCGACATTCCCGATTGGTGGGCCGACGGCGCCGCATCCTCGGCCAAGCAAACCGGACAGGCACGCCTGGCGCACGACCGGGCCGTTTCCTTGGAAACGCTCTGCACGTTGCCCGCTGGCCCCATGTCGGCTTTGCCGCATGGCAATCAGGTTTCTCTATCGAAAGAATTGGCCACAGTGTCTAATCTGATGCCCATCGATACCTCTGCCGATTCAGTCAATAACGTCACTAACCTACAGGCACTGCGCCAAAAGTTCCACAAGATTCACCGCGACGTTTTACTCTATGACGAACACACCTGGGGCGCAGCCACGCGTTTTTGGAACCGTGGTGATATGAAGATGGTCGACGGACAATGGGCCTGCAAACGTGGGTTCGTCGATTCGGCCCAAAAACGCATCTGCGATGTTCATTGTCAGTGGGACCGCGCCGTCGCTGCTTGGCTGAAACCGCACGGACACGGCATAGTGGTTTGGAATTCGCTAAGTTGGCCGCGATCGGATCTGGTGCTTATTGATGTTGAGCGACTACCACAGCAATTCAAGCTGCGAGCACCAGGCGGAAAGCAAGTTGCCGTGTGTCGCTCGGGTAAGAATAATTGGGCTTTTGTGGCCGAAAACGTGCCGGCGATGGGCTATGCCTTTTACGAGATTGTTCCCAGTGTTGATGAGTCCGACATCGATAGGCCTATGGTCGACAGCCCCAGCGATATTATTCCGGATAAGCCTGTAGCCTACCGCTACGAGATATGCTTCGATAAGGAACTTGGTGCGGTCACTCAAATTGTCGACCGCAAGACTCGAAAAAATCTTCTGATGAATTCGCCGCGTTACACTTTTAATCAATATCTCTACGAAGATACCGGCAAAAGAAACGAATCTCACCCGGTGCGAGAGAATCTGAGTCTTACTCCAGAACAAAAGAGCGTTACCGCCGCCGAGCCGGCACACATCGTGTTGCATGAAAAAACGCCCGTTTTCCAGCGGATCGTAACGCAAACAAGAGGCCGCCAGGCCCCTCTCATCGAGCAGTCATACACAGTCTATCCTAATCTGGATTGGATCGACATCCGCAACAAGGTGCACAAAACGCCAACACGCGATACCGAGGAAGTCTATTTCGCTTTTCCTCTGGCCGTCGATTCACCCCAATGTCGCCTCGAAATTCCATACGGATGCATGCAGCCGGGCAAGCAGCAGTTGCAATATTCGGCTACCGATTTCTATTCGATATATCATTGGCTCGAGATGTGGAACAAAAACGGCGGCATCCTTTGGGCGTCGCTCGAAGCGCCGTTAGTCGTATTTGATGATCTTTATCCGGAATGCTGGACGGACGAAGTCAGCATCAAGACTGGTACCGTCTTTTCATATGTGATGAACAGTTGCTGGGGCACGAACTACCGCTTCGAACAGGGTGGTGAGATGACCTTCCGCTATCGGCTCCGCGACTATCTGGGCAAGCCCGATCGTGTGCGGGCGTTTCGCTTCGGCTACGAGGCTTGCGTGCCCTTAGTGGTCCAAGTCCTTCAACCGCAAGATGTGCCGGACAATAAAATGTCCAAGACGCAAAGCTGGTTTAGTGTTGAACCGGCACATGTGATGGTTACTAGCATGAAAAAGGCTGACGCCACACCAGGTTTGATCGCAAGGTTGCTCGAACTGGGCGTAGCAGATACCACCGCGTTGCTCACCTTGCCCCCGGGCGATTGGAATGTGACCAAGGTCGACTTGGTTGAGAGGGAGCGGGAGAGCCTAAAGGTTCGCCAAAGAGACGGCAGACCGGTAGTAGAAGTCCCCATCAAGAAATCAGAGATTGCTGCTATTTGTGTAGATAAGGTCCATTGATTTAGCAATCCACATCGCACCTGGCAGGTGTCCCTTTAATTGATTTGGAAATCAACAACCACCTTTCGGACTCGCGGGGTGCAGCCGCCGTTGATTGCTCCCAACGCCAACCTATACTGCACCCAGCCGGCTTGTGGTGCGGACTGCTTGCACAACTCTCCGCTTTTCAACCAGCTATTTGCACCGGCCTGTCCTTGCCAATCGGCATTCTCTAAGTCCGCCTCATTCTTGGCAACACGAAATTGGGCACGGACCCATGTCTTGGTCGGACAATCGGCCTCCCAGCTTATAGATCGCACGCGAGAATCAGGAGGCATGCGCCGCGCATTTGATGTGTAAAATTCCTCGTTGCCACGGTCCAGGATATTGCCCACGGGGGCCGTTAGCATGCCGTGCGGCCCGAGCGTGGGCAATTCGGTTATCTTCTGTTCCGAGAAACCAGACGGACCATTCCACCACACTTGCGACTTTGCTACATGGTTGCCATAGGCCCGGTGGCTGGCCACCGCCAAATCGACGAAACCGTTCTCATCAAAGTCAGCGGCAATACAACCGCTCACCGAGTGCGTAAACAAACGCGCGAAACTCTCCTCGGAGAAACGTCCTCCCGCCGCGCCCCAGTAGATAAACGAGTCGCAATCGCGTCGGCGTCCCGCACTGTACGAGCCGTTAAATATATCCAGACTACCGTCGTTGTTAAAGTCGGCGATTGCCATCGAATCTGGAGCATTGGCGGGCAATTGCATACGTCGCGTCTCGTGGTAGCCTTGCGGTCCTCCCCAGTAGACATAAACATATGACTCTTTCGGCCAGTTCTTGCTCGGACAATCGTAGCCTCCGATAACCAAATCCAGCCACCCGTTGCCGGTCAGGTCAGCCGCGTGGGCATTCTCGCCGCTTTCGAGATTTAAGGACTGGCTATGGTCCCAACTAAATCCTTGCCGTCTGCCCCAAAGGATAAATGACTTTGGCCCGCTGATCTGCGAGACGAACAAATCCAGCATGCCATCGCGATTGTAGTCGGCCGATGCCAGCCAGCGGGGATCGCCCAGTGCCAGCTTGAATCCACGTTCTTCATCGTTGGAGCCCCACAAGATTTCGCGTTTCGGTCTGTAGTCTTTCGTAAGCGCGGGATCCATGAGGATCCGCTGTGGCTGTTCAAGGTCGAATCCTTTGGCGCCATTACGAAAGACCAGCAGTTCCGGGTTATAAAAGCCACTCAAAGCCAGATCCAGATAGCCGCAACGGCGGAAGTCGCCCACGGCCGAGCCCCAGTTGCGCACCGTGGGGAATACCTGACGACGATCATTGCTGAATCCATCCGGACCTCCCCAGAAGATGTACGAACCGGGGTCGAGGTGTGGGGCGTTTTCGGCATTGTTGCAAATCAGAATATCCGTCCAGCCGTCATCGTTGAAGTCGCAGTTCTGTGCATCGGCGGCCGACCGTCCTGACAATTCGCTACGACGGTTCTTATCGAAACCATCTTTGCTGCCCCAATAGATGAACGGATTTACGTCACCGCCCATGCGTCCGGTACAATGGTTTATGAAAATTACCTCCGGGCGAGTCGCCGAACTGGTGCGCCCGACCAAAACTGTCGTGGCATCATGCGTGGGTAAACTTACCGGTTTCTCGGACAGTCCCTGGGCACTGCCTTTGAATATCAGCGACTGCGTGTCATAGGTCAGGTCGGTGCGGCCTTGACAGATAATCAGCTCTGGATAATCGTCGCCGTCGATGTCCTTAATCGCGATATCCCTTGCACTTTGAGTGGGAAGAGAAACGCGCCGAGAAGCGTCAAACCCATTGTCCGTTCCCCAGTAGAGCCAAGACAGTGTTTTGCTGT
>CAZISU010000476.1:0-5352 GCA_964541935.1 uncultured Planctomycetaceae bacterium
CACCTTCAATGTCGGCTTGGAAAGCTCATACGCCTTCTACAGCGTCGCCACAGATAACGTTGGCCGTCAAGAGCCGGCACCTACCGTGCCCGACACGCAAACAACCTTCCAGTTTACGACGCCATTCATCCTGTTCAGTACCTCACTGGTACGCCAACCTACGGAAACCAATTCCGAGGATGAGGTGCTTTTATTGCCAGCCAGCGATGATTGGATCGAAGAGTGGAGTTCGTTCTACGTCGAGATCTGGGTCAAATCAACTGATACGACCTTTGCCAATGTAGTTACAGCTCAGGTAGATTTAACCTTTAATTACGACTGTTTCACGGCCACATCAGTCGAATACGGGGACACCTTCGACCAATCCCAGACCGTTACCGTAGACAACGAGACTGGCATTATCGACGACCTCAGAGCAACTACATCGCGAGACAGTATCGGTGATGATCGTCACGTCCTGCTGGCTCGCATTCGCTTCGAACCCACCGAGTCCGATCCCGGTATATCTCTTGAGGCCGACGGAAATTACCCCCATCCGATTGATAACGACATAGAATTAAGCTATGGCCTTGCTTATACAGCCGACGACTCATCCCTTAATACGGCTCTCGGAGTTGGGCCTGCCACCGAGTTGTGGCCAGCGATCTACGACATAGATAACAACGGCGAAGTCGGCCTTGGCGACTTGGCATTTTTCGCCGGTGCATATCGAGAAAACGTCGCCGAATCGACCAACCCATACGCCCCCCTTGCCGACTTCGACCACAACGGAATCGTCAACCTCGGCGACCTGGCCTTTTTCGCCTCAGCATATCGCCAAACCAAAACCGACGCCCTTGAACTGCCCCACTCTCCCAACTGGCCATGGGAAACATCCCCCGCTGTCGCAACCAGCCAGACAGCCGCGGTCATCCCGACCGTAGCGACCTTAAGCACACCGCCACTTATACCTGGCGACGCTAACCGCGACGGCACCGTAAACGACATCGATGCCAGTGCCTTGGCCACCAATTGGCAAAAGCAAACGGCCGCCACTTGGTCCAATGGCGATTTCAACGGCGATGGGCTGGTCAATGACGCCGACGCAACAATTCTGGCTCAGCATTGGATGATGACAGCCGATGATTCGGATGATGACGACGAGCGGGATGCGGTGTTTGCGGAGGTCGGTGCGGCAGATGATCCGTTTGGGCTATTTGACGAGTAGGCCATCCCGCAATAATTCATCTTTCCTGCGAAGGATTGTCTCTGCTGCAAAGAATAAAGATAACAGATTGCGGCTTCTCAGTGGGTAACCTATGCCGCATCGTCTTCCGGCGTTGGCAATGCCGTGGCCGCTAGTATCCAAGGCGCGGCACTATCTTCCCTTGGCCAGTAAGTTATCACGCCACGCAAGCGGCTGGTGCTTTTGAAGCTGCAAAGGGGGAGACCTTGAGACTTACAGCAATTGAGACAGAAGCGTTTTGGCGGGAACAATCATAGGGCCGCGTGGCGACGCGAAACAGTCAGCATCAACATAATCGGCATCCACGACAATCTGGAACGCCAGCGGCGCGTCGATCTGCTTTTGGAAGTGTTCTAGGTGTTTGCTGATAGATTGCTCGCGATGTTTGACTTCGGCCAGAAACCAGGGTTTACCATCGCGAACCACAACAAAGTCGACTTCCTTTTTCTCCTTGTCTCGCAAGTATCCCAGTTGGAAGTTGCCAAGCCCCATATCATTCCAGCCTTCCACGGCTTTAAGCAAGTGGCAGCAGACGAACGTTTCGGCTTTGGCGCCTGGATCTTCTATAGAAGACCAGTCCCGCAGATACCATTTGGGTTCTTTGCGGAGAGATCGAGATACATTTTGGAACCAAGGTTTGATCACAAAACCGAGATGCAAACTACATAGAGTGTCTATCCATCGTCGAATCGTATCGACCGATACGCGAACATGATTGGCGAGATTGCTGTAGACGACTTGGCCGGCGGAGCGATTGTTGAGCAAGTTGACGAGTGACTCTAGCTGTCCGAGCTGTTGAATTTGAGTTAAATCACGCACATCTTCCCGCAGAAGCTGTTTTTGACGCAGACTATGCCAGCGGCGACTGAAACGATTGTCACGTTTCAGGAAGGGTTCGGGATATCCTCCATGAGACCAAAGCGCATCGAAATCAGCCGCCTTTATTTTTTTGGGCGCGCGAACGATCCGCTCCACGTCGGGCAGATCTTGGTAAAGCGTCTCAGCGACAGAAAAAGGATGCATTCGATAAAAAAAATAACGTCCCATCAGACTGTCGCCGCCACGGCGAAAGGTATCCAGGCGACTGTTCCCCGTCACGATGATTCGAGTTTGGTCCGCATAGGTATCGAAGAACCCCTTGAGCAACTGTTTCCAACGAGGATACTTGTGCAGCTCGTCGAGCATGGTCGTGGGGATATTCTCTCGCAACTGATCGAGTCCAAAGCGTTGGGCCAGTGCTCCCGGGCCGGCGAGGATCAACTCGCGATCCTCGACATTGTCCCAGTTGACATAGCCGTCGGACAGCTTTCGGCAGGTTGTGGTCTTTCCCACCTGTCGCGGTCCGCTGACAAAGGCCATTTGACGTTGCTCGGTCAAGTGTTCGCCCAGCATGGCCGTATATATGCGTTTTTTCGCTCTCATAATGCAACTATTATAGTGTGCATCGTAAAATAGTCAAGACCATTCTACGATCTTACCTATTATGGTCACAGACTCTATATGGCGATTACGCCAGTGACGTATTCGTTACTGTTCGAATTACATGCTTAGCGACATTTCTAAGAGGATGACATTGATACCGGACACCAGCAGTCCGGTATCCAACGCACGGGAACGAACTTCGTCGCTAACTATTGAGATTGTTCCGATAGACTGCTAACACGTTCCTCATGCGGTATTACCCATTAATATGGGCGGCCGCCTTTCTGAATTCGCTCGGTGTTTGGCCGGTGGTTCTTTTGAAGATGCGGTACAGCGTTTCGTCGTGGGTGAAGCCGCTGAGGCGGGCGATTTGTTTTAGGGCCAGATCCGAGGTGGTGAGGAGTTCCTTGACGCGGTTGATCCGCACGCGGATGATTTCGGCGTGGGGCGTGTGGGCCAGGTTTCTTTGGAACAGGCGGTCGAGGGTGGCGCGGGACATGCCCGAGTGTTTTACGAGTTGGCCGATTGTCAGGCCGTCGCAGGCGTGTTGGCGGATGTGGCGGACGAGTTCTGAAAGTTCGGGGTCGGCGAAGGCCAGCACGTCGGTCGAGCGGCGGCGGATGATGCCGGCCGGCTCGATGAGCGCGGTTTCGGGGCGGCTGCGGTGGCCGTTGATGACGCCTTCGAGCAGGGCTGCCGCTTCGTGGCCGACTTGGAAGGCGTTGGTGTTGACGCTCGATAGCGAGGGGTTACACAAATCGCAACGCACCTCATCGTTGTCGACGCCTACCACGGCCACCTGGTCGGGAACCGCGATACCGATCTGTGCGCAGGAACTCAAAACCTGCTGGGCGCGAATGTCGTTGCTGCCGATGATGCCCACGGGCTTGGGCAACGATTCGATCCAACGGTTGAATTCCGCGGTATGGCGCAGAGCGTCGGTGGCGATGTGCATAAGCCCGCGGGGACTTTCCGGCGGGGGTGGAAGATAGACGTGCGGCCGATGGCCGAGGTTTTCTACATATTCGCTGAATAACCGTTGTCGATGAGCCGAAAACGAAACACCTTGGAAACCTGAATAGGCGAAGTTCCGCAACCCGCATTCCAGCAGATGCTCGATGGCAAGCCGCACGACCGCTTCGTGATCGACTAGCACGCGGTGGTCGACTTGCATGAATTCACGATCGCAAAGATCGACCAGCGGCACGCCCAATTCGGCTAGTTGACGGGCAAGCCGCGGCGTCGTGATACGTGCAATCACGCCATGCGGCCCCCAGTCCTTGAGCCCAGCGGGGGCCGGATCGTCGTAGGAACGCTCTTCGTGATGGAAAACCCACGGCCCGTAGGTCTGCGCATAGGCGGCAATCCCCTGCTGCAGGCGGCGGCCAAAGCTGTAGGAAGACTCGATTAAAAGGGCGATTCGTAGCGGTTCTGGCACCGTTTACCTGGGGGGGCTGCTGCGTGAGGAGCATTGTCATAAAAACAGACTACGGTAGTCAGTAATTTCCCCATTTCACAAGCGTCTGTCAACCGCTAGACTTAATAACGTTGTTAAAACACTTGGCGGACCGAGCTAAAACACTGGCGGGCCGGCAAAAAAGGAACTCAACCCGTTGTTTTTATTTACGCGGGGTGTGCAGGAACCGAGTTACCCTTTTTGTCGCCCGCCTTTTTTTATGCGCAGCAAGCATTGCCTTCCCTCCCCCCCCAGGAGGTTCTACGGAACAATCATGCTTTCCTGCCGGCTACACACTTGGCAGAGGCCGTACTCGTCGGTAGATTTTTCAGCAATAAAGATGTGGCAAGCGGTACACCTTGCCATGGGGTATTCCTTGCGGCAATAAAAGCAATAGTCACCTTGCTCGGTGTTTGTGACCATTGTTTCGTGGTGACACCCGGGACACGTGACTCGTTCGGTGTCGTCGGTCGTGACTCCTTGGGACATATTGTTTTTCGCCTGGCAGACAGCGTCCTCCACGCGTTGATTGTCATCACCAAAACTCATAGTATTTCTCCCCTGCTAAAGATTATTGATGCCATTATGAGGTGGAAGCACCTCGCTAGGGTCTCACTCAAATATAGGTCGTGCTGAGTTGGAGGAAGCGGCTTGAGAGGGAGGGAGAGACGCGTACGATTTGCATGTCCGCAGTTAGGTTCAATCCGGAACTCGACTTAAGCGGGCGAGTCGAATCGGGTCGGGTCGGCGGCATCCTCACCAGGGTGGCCTGAGGGTTTCGCTGCCGGCCATGGTCGAGATGGCTTCGAGCACGACGTAATCGGTTCTTTCCGAGAGGAAGTGGACCGCGCCGTCGGCCGAGGAGACCTGCGCGCCGCCCGGGTGCATGCTGCCGGCCGAGGACCAATCCCCCAGCGACCCAAAGGGGCCAAATTTATCGGGATGGTAGCTGTCCGACCATTTATTGATGCCGTTGAGCCCCAAGTCGATGCCCTGAAAAATCCATGCGCGGTATCCCCAGGCGGGACATTCTCCGTTGCGAACCGTGTAGAGCGTTTCGACGACGGCAACCGTGTGGGATAGTCCGTCGGTGATGTCGGCCACTCTGGTGTTGCTGTTTTCGCCGAACATTCGTCGCGTGGCCGAATCCTGCCGCTCCCAGGCGTGACAGCTACGGCCGTACGGATGCGATCCGTCGCCGTTGAAGTCGTAGTTGGTCTTGGCGCCTCTCCATGTGGTTCCGTCCTTC
>CAZISU010000477.1:0-5351 GCA_964541935.1 uncultured Planctomycetaceae bacterium
CACCAACAATCTGAAACAGTGGGGTCTGGCCATGCATAACTACGAGAGCAGCAACCGGGTTTTTCCGCCCGGATGCATACATTGGGGAGAGCATAAAAGCCGCATGAGTTTTGTAATTCCCATGTGGCCCTTTCTAGAGTTGAGCGACCTTTACGACGACTATAACTTCGATTATTCGTTTCACGATTGGATAAATGAACGAGTCGTAACCGAGCAAGCGCCGCTCTATTTTTGTCCCGACGACAGGAACGGTTGCTGGAAAGGCGACACTTGGGCAGCACGTTCTCGGGGCAACTACGTCGTCAACTGGGGCTACTGCGACGCGCATGGACAGACCACGCCTTCCGGGGAAGAACCGCGGCCAGGCCCCTTCGGACCCGATAAGTACACACGGGTCGGTGACATTTCGGATGGGCTTTCCAACACTATATTCATGGCAGAGGTGGTGCAGGCCAAAAAAGATACCGAGTTTGACTTTCGCGGTGATTTCATCAACGACGACTACGGTGCCTGCTGTATCACGACCGTTTCGACGCCAAATAGCGGAGAAGACACCATGGCGTGCGTAGGTGTCAGTGATCGGACTTATCCGGGCCCCTGCACGGACAATAGAACTGATCCCGTCTACGTCTCTGCAAGAAGCAAACACGTCGGCGGCGTAAATGTGCTTTTCGGCGACGGCTCGACTCGCTTCGTTCGCGACGAAATCGAAGCAAATACCTGGCGGGCGATGAGTTCAATGAGCGGGGGCGAAACGGTCTCGGCGGACGATTGAGTTGAATGCGTCCTGAAGCCGTACCACCAGCGTGGGAAAAGGTGACGCGGAACACTAGTTTAAGTTATCCTCGAAATAGGACTTAGGCCAAGATTAGAGCGATGAAGATGAATATGAGAATAAACGCTTTCGATCAACGCTTTGTTTCACACCGGCCGCTTGCGGTTTGTGCGATTATTATGCTTTCGGCCGCATGGTCGTCGGCAGGGCCAGCCGGCAAGATCTCGCGGACCGCGCAGCCTTTGCCGGCGCTGGACATGACGCTGGTCGAGACGACCGTCATCAATAATACGGATAAGGCCGTGGATGTCGGCCATGTTTCGGCTGCTGATGCGTCGATTGATTCTAAAAATGACGATGACCGCTACCGGGCCCTGCAGCACAAGGACGCAACCTGGCATGGCTCGACTTTTTGGAGCGGGCCGGACTGGACGCGCGTGGGCAAGGACTGGCAACATCCGGGCACCAATACGCCCAGTGTGCGGCGGTTCGTGGCGCCGTTGGACGGGCGGGTGACGATCGGTGGGCGGGTCTTCAAGGGCGATACCTCGAAAAAAGGCGACGGCGTCAGGCTGATTATTCGGCACGGCAACCGCGAAGCCTGGCGGGCGGAGATTGGCAGCAGCGACAGCAAGGGCGTCGAGCCGCACGTGACGTTGGATGTCAAGCGGGGCGACAGCATCCGTTTCATCGTGCATAAGATCGGCCACATCGGCTACGACACCACGCATTGGGATCCGGTTGTTACTTACGCCAACGGCACGCGTTTCCAGGCGTCGACGGCTTTCGATCCAAAGCGGCAAGGGCACGGCAACTGGCACTATGAAATGGACGCCAAGGATTCGACGGCCGCGGGCTCAGCGTCGCTTTACTGTTTCGATAAGGATCTGAACCTTTGCCGCCGCTCGATAGGGCCCAACAAGCCGGTTGTCTGCGACAGCCGCACGTCGCTACCGCTTTTAATCGTGAAAAAAACCGGCAGCGACTGTACGTGCATGGCCGTTGATCCCGCCGGAGCATGGCGTTGCCGTTTCAGCCTTGCGGCCAATGGGGATGTGAATACCGAACTGCTTGTGCCCGAGGGCGGCAAATCTTTGCTCGAAGCGGGACAGTCGTTGCGGCTACCGTCGGTCATTCGCGGGTCGTTCAACGGCAAATGGAGCGGCGGTTTGGCACGCTTCGAGCGGTTGCTCGGCAGCAAGAGCGGCAAGCCCGGCGTGGAACAAATGCGACGCAAGCTGGTCGAGTCGGTCGAACAAGCCATGGGCCGTTACACGGGCAACACCGCGGACGCGAAGGTCGGCAGTTTCGAATTTCTGGCGATGGTGCAAATTGACTGGCTCGAGCAGGACAAGCTTCTGGACGCGATTTCGAGCGCGGGTGATGCGGCCGCTTTGCATGCACAATGGAAAAAGGCGGCCCAAAAACACATCGAAAAAGTCCGTCTGCTGCTGGCCGACCTTCGAGGGAACAACGGTTCGCCCGACTTTCTGGCCGACGAGGCGAAGCGTCTCGATGAAATCGAAAAACAGTTGAAAAACACAGACGCCGATAGTACAGCGGGCCGCGAGCTGTACTTGCGGCTGCGGGGGCTCAAACGTGAGATCGTGCTCGCCAACCCCTTGATGAATTTCGGGCCACTCTTGTTCTGCAAACGCGTGCCGACGTCGTATAGCCATCTGGTTATGCAATACTACGGCTGGCGGGCCCGACCCGGCGGTGGGCTGTTCGTTTTAGATAACCCCGGCCGCTCGTCGGCCTGCCACGATATACTCGCAGGCAAGCTTTGCGGCGGCAGCGTGCTCGAACCGCGGCTTTCCTATGATGGTAAGCGGATAGTTTTTTCTTATGTGGAACATGCGGGCGTAGACCAGACGGGCAAAAAGTTCGACCAGTATAAGGTCATCAACGACGCGGACGATGGTTTCTATCACATTTACGAGGTGAACGTCGACGGCAGCGGACTGCGGCAGCTTACCAGCGGCACTTACGACGACATGATGCCCACCTATTTGCCCGACGGCGGGATCGCTTTTTGTTCGACTCGACGGCGCGGCTACGCGCGATGTTTCGGATGGGGTTTCAGCCGTCGCTGGCACGTATACACCTTGCACCGCATGGACGCGGATGGGAAAAACCTGCGCACGCTTTCCATGCACGACACCAATGAATGGTTCCCGACCGTGGATCATAGCGGGAAAATCCTCTACAGCCGCTGGGACTATATCGACCGCGACGCCGTGACACATCAGAACCTGTGGTCGACCCGGCCCGACGGCACCAACCCCATTGCCGTTTGGGGCAACGGATCGCCCAAGCCGCACTGCACGTTCCAGATCCAACCCATACCGGGCAGCAATAAGATCGTCTTCACGGCCGCGCCGCACCATTCTATTGCGGCCGGCCCGATCGCGATGGTCGATCCCACCGTTTCGGACAACGGCCAAGAGGCGATCACGCGGGTGACGCCCGAGATCCCCTTCCCCGAGGCGGAAACCCGCGATATTCGCGAATACTACACCGCGCCCTGGCCGCTCTCGGAAAAGTATTTCCTTGTGGGCTACTGCCCCACGCCGTTGGTTTGGGAGCCCGGGGCCAACGACCCGGCCGGGCTGGGATTGTATGTGCTCGACATTTTCGGCAACCGTGAGTTCATCTACCGCGATGCGGCAATCGGCAGCACGAACCCTTGCCCACTGGTTGCAAGAACGCGTCCGCCGGTGTTGGCCAGCGATCTGCCGCAGAACGCCTCGCAAAGCGGCGAAATGATCCTTGCCGACGTATACGCCGGCTTGGGTGACATACCCCGCGGTTCGATCAAGAAGCTCCGCGTCGTGCAGATTTTCCCCAAGGCGACCCATCTGGCCAGCACTCCGCCAATCGGCGTGGCAGGCGAGGAAAACGCGCGGGCTATCCTGGGCACCGTTCCGGTCGAGCCCGACGGTTCGGCGCGTTTCACCGTACCGGCCGCAACGCCACTTTTATTCCAGGCCTTGGACGAAAATGGGTTTGCCTATCAGACCATGCGCACGCTGACCTATGTGCAACCGGGCGAGCGGGTTTCCTGCGTGGGTTGCCACGAGAACCGCATGACGGCTCCCGTGCAGAGCGACGTGGCGGCCTTGCGCCGCGCACCGTCGACAATCGATCCCGGCGTGCTGGGGGGGCGGCCTTTCTCCTACGTGCAGGTCGTGCAACCGATCTTAAACAAGCATTGCATCAGTTGCCACGGCGACAAAGATACGGCCGGCGGTATGAATCTGACGGGAAAGCCCGAGGGCAAATTCAGCAAGTCCTATAATGCACTGTGTTTGATCCAAAATCCCGACAAACGGGATCCACAGACTTTTGTGCCTCGTTTCGAAAGGCGGAATCAAATCCAGATCACGCCGCCGGGCGGTCGCATTGGCGCAATTGGCAGCGGGCTGATGAAAATGCTGCGTGAGGGACACGAAGACGTCCAACTTTCCGACGAAGAGATGCGGCGGCTGGCCACCTGGATCGATATGAACGCGGTTTTCTACGGCGTTTACAAGCTCGACAAGCAGCGGCGCGAACTCGGCGGCGAGGTTTTTCCGTTGCCTGAGTTGAAATAATTTTGGTGCGTCGCGGACGCACCCTACAAGCCTTCTAGGTGAGAATAAAAACGCGGGGACAAGCTCCACCGCTAGCTGTTGTGACGCAAATCGCGGTGCTCGGCGACGCAAAACATTCCAAACGCCGCAGGTATCCCCTCTTGACGTGGCGTGCTGTTGCCATGGGTGGTTCTAGTGAACAACAACTTCTGGGGGGGGCTCTTTTTTGCGGGGCCTTGCTTGGTTAATATGGCCGCTTGCGCTTCGCACTTAGTGTTTCAAGCGCGCCGTACGCGACAGTTATTACAAAAGACACAAAAAATCCTCAACAGGGAGTGCGAAGCATGGCAACCTACAAAATACCGAAGCTCAACAAACCGGCCAAAACCCGCAAGAAGCAGATCCTCTTGATGGCCAGCGGCGACTCGCGGCTTTCGGCCAACCAGAATTGTTGGGCCAAGCAGAAAGAGATGGAAGACTCGCTGGGCGAAATCGTTGCCGAGGCGGGCTACGAGCTGGTTCGGGCTCATCCCTACGACGCCAAGGAGAAACACGGCTTTCTCGCTTCGCAAAAGCAGGGCATGGAGGTCTTCGCCGACATCGACCCCGAGGCTAAGCTGATCATCGCCGAGTGCGTTTGGCAATACTCGCACCACGTGCTGCCGGGCTTGACCTCGCACCGCGGGCCGATCCTTACGGTAGCCAACTGGTCGGGCACCTGGCCCGGATTGGTGGGTATGTTGAACCTGAACGCCTCGATGACCAAGGCCGGCGTGAAATATTCGACGCTCTGGGCCGAGGATTTTTCGGACAAAAAGTTCGTCAAAAACCTTAGCAAGTGGATCGAAAAGGGTTCTGTCAAACACCCGCAAAAACATGTGCAGCCGCTGAAAAACATCAAGGTTCCGGCCGCCGAAGGGCGTCTAGGCAAGGCTCTGGCCGAGCAACTTCGACGCGAAAAAACGATCATGGGCATCTTCGACGAAGGCTGCATGGGCATG
>CAZISU010000478.1:0-5342 GCA_964541935.1 uncultured Planctomycetaceae bacterium
GCCCAGGATATTGGCCGTAACCGCGTATCCCGCCGTGTGGTCGGCTCCCATGGGCGATGCGGCATATGTAACGCCTATTCCCTTAACCGCCCGCGGGTCGTAGGCCGGCATGGCTTGCCCTTTAACCGTGGGAATCCGGGAAACACCAAAAGCCTTGCCCAGAGTATCCGCTCCCGAGGCTACCAGGCGACCCAAAGGGCTGCCGCGGCCGACTTCTCCCAGCAAACCGATGGCCGCATCCGCATCGCCGAACTCGATCACGCCCGCCTCCATGGCAACCGCGATGGTGGCCCCGGTTTCGATGGTATCGAGCCCGAAATCGTCGTCCATGCGGTCCATCTGGGCGATTGCGTCTAGATCTGCAATCTCGCAATCCGGGCCGTGGGCCCAAACCGTCTCATACTCGGGCCCCTTGCTAATGTATTTCCCCTGCTTGTCCATATAGACCCGCGAGCATTTAATCGTGCAGCCGCGGTGGCAAGCGTGGGCAATCACGCCGTCGCGCTCCAAGATGTTATCGTGCTGCCGCTCGCCGCTGACCTGCTCGGTGAGGTCAAATTTTCCGCTCTTGAAATTCCGCGTCGGAAACGCACCAGCCTCGTTAATAACGTTCGATAGGATGTTTGTGCCGTATGTCGGCAAAGTTTCGCCGGTCAACGGGTGTTTGGCCAGACATTGGGCGAATTTCTTCGTGGCAGCCCGAAAAGCGTCCTTGTCGGCCGCCTGCGGACGCGACCCGCCGCTGAGATCGACGACAATCGCCTTCACGCCCTTCGATCCCATCACGGCCCCCAAACCGCCTCGCCCGCAATGTCGCGTGGGACGTCGCTCGAGATCGGTAACCGCGATGCTAGCGGCTCCGGCACGCATTTCGCCCGCCTGGCCGATGCTCAGACAAGAGACCTTTTCGCCGAACTCGTCGAACAACCGCTCGACCGTTTCGTAATTGCCCAGCCCACGCAACGAATCGGCCTCTTCGATTTTCACGCCCTCGGTTCCGACCACAAGGCGGTAGAGTTTATTATCCTGGGGTTTGCCCTCGATGATGATGGCCTTGATGCCCAATTGTGCCAGAGCCCCGGCACCCGTGCCGCCGGCGTTCGATTCCTTGATGGTTCCGGTCAAAGGGCTTTTGGCCCCGATCGAAATCCGCCCCGAACAAGGCGCCGCCGTGCCACTGAGAATACCCGGCGCGATGACCAGTTTGTTCTCCTCGGACAACGGATGACAACGAGCCGGAACCTCGCGGGCAACCACAGTCGACGTCAGCCCACGACCGCCCAAGCCTGCCAACTCACCATCGATCTTCTCGCTCCGCACCGAAAGATCGCTCATATTAACTCGGTAGATCGTGTCCATTTTTCACCTCTACGAAATTGGGTTGTGGTTAATTAATAAGTAGCCTATTGCCGAAGCCGGTATCCTGTCAACATAAATGCGTTTGCAAAATGCCTTTTTTCTCATTTCCCCCTTGAATGCTTGCAAAAAAGATTGGATTATCGAGTAAAGATCCGATATAATCGCGTGCAATCACCAGATTATGTCTTGTGCGCGATTCAGAGCCCCCATTTTCACTCTCCCGAAGCAACCCACACTCCCAGAGGCCACCGCCATGAAGTTCCGCACTTTTCTTCTGCTGATTTTCGTTTTCGCACTGCATAGCACCCCAGCCATCGCGGCCAATGAGGCCAATGAGGCCAATGAGGCCCCAGGCCAACAATTCAACGTTCGCCGCTTTGGCGCCAAAGGTGATGGAACGACCGACGACACGTATGCCTTTCAACGCGCATTGAACTCGGCCGGAAAGGTGGCCGGCTCAGTCGTCGACGTGCCTCGTGGAAATTATTATTTCGCCGGTCATCTCAATGTCCCCAGCGGGGTAACACTGCGTGGTGTTTGGCAGTCGGTTACCGCTCACAACGGCATTCGCGATCGGGGGCTGCCCAAGCCGACAGATGACGGGACCACGTTTCTTGTTAGCGAAGGTGAGGGCAAGGAAGACGGGCAAGCTTTCCTCACACTCAACACCAACAGCGTCTTGCGCGGGGTGGTCATCTATTATCCTCGCCAAATAGTTGACGATGTGCCCAAAGCCTACCCTTGGAGCATTGCCATGCGGGGTAAAAATCCAGCCGTGCTGGATGTCGAATTGCTCAACCCCTACAACGGAATCGATGCCACGCGAAACGAGCGACACCTGATCCGTAACGTGCATGGGCAACCGCTGCGGCGCGGTGTTTGGGTCGACGCAATCTACGATATAGGCCGCATAGAGAACGTGCATTTCAACCCTTGGTGGAGCATGAAGCCGAAACTACTCAAGTGGCAACTCGAACACGGCGAGGCCTTTATCTTTGGAAGAAGCGACTGGCAGTACGTGCTTAATACGTTTTGCTTTGGATACAACGTGGGCTATAAGTTTGTCAAAACCAAAACGGGCATGTGTAACGGCAACTTCCTGGGAATCGGGGCCGACGCCTGTGCAACGTCCGTACTAGTCGAGGAGTGCGCTAAATACGGGCTGCTGATCACAAACGGCCAGTTTGTCGCCTTCAAGGGCAACGACCCGACCATGGTCGAAGTGGCGGCCGGCAACCACGGCAGCGTTCGCTTCGTCAACTGTTCATATTGGGGCCCTTGCCACCAAATCGCCAAGATCGCCGGCCAAGGCACAGTCGGTTTCGGCGATTGCACCTTCAGCGATTGGGACGCCAAGCGGAAGGGCCGACATGCCATCCAGGTCAACGGCGGATCGGTGTTGGTGCGGGGATGCGAATTCCAACGCGACCGAGCACAAGTGTCGCTGGGCAAAGACGTAGTCCGCGCGATCATAACCGACAATCTCTTCAACGGCCCCCAGCGGATCGACAATCACAGTGAGGGAGTCGTCCGTATCGCAAATAACGCCGGATTGCCGAAAAAGAGTTCTTCAAAAAAGGCCCCGGCCAAATGAGGTGAAAGCTTGCCCAGATTATTCATGTAGGGTGGGTCTAGGTCGCTGTGTCAAGCTAGAAAACTATTTTTAATAGAAGGACATTCAGCCAGAAGACAGAATAGTAGCCTACTAATCTATTGAATAGTTTCATGGGTGCAAATATAGTTGACGGAGCATAGCTAGCCCTCCACCTTTTTAACATTGCCCGAAACTTGCATGACAAAAAAGATAAGCCTGACGTTTGCATTCGTTGCCACCATCGTCATCCTGACGAGTGTCGCGCTAGTTCTGTGGGTTCAATGGAGGCGGAACGTCAATCCGGTCATTGCACTCCTCAGGGAACCTGACAACCGCCCACGGATCTTGGCTGATCTTATCACGAAGAACGCGATCGTTGACCTACCGTCAGAGTTTCGCATTTCCGAGTCCAAGGACATCAAATGCGATAGCTTCAAGTATAGCGATGAATACGCCTTTGTTGTCGCGAGCGTTGTGTACCCAGTTAGCTTGAGCGGAAGCAGGTTACATACCTTCTTCTTCCATGTGTCTGGAAAATGTGTTTTTCATTCACCAGATGATTTAGATGCGTGGGACTTTGCACGTTCACTAGGTGACCTCACGGGCGATGGAAAACCAGAGAAGATGGTAAAGTACTTCCGGTACGAAGTTGGAAAGACACAAGACTCGAGTGATCCTTTAGGGGATGCATTTCAGATTTGGAGAATTTCCCCAGAAAATTCGGAGCTTCTTCTCCATGTGAAATACAAAGCTCAGAAAGGTATGGACCCATGCGATCTACATCCCAAGTTGGTATGGCCACGATTCACGGGCAATTCTAAAGTTAGCGATGATGGCGTTGGCCGACCAAAAATGTGGTTAGTTAGCGATTCGGAAGGACCGAAAGTCGAGTTTTACTGGTCGCAAAAGAATCAGAAGTTTGAAACCAAAAAGCCAACTGGAGACCTCTGGGAGGTCATCTTTCCTTGCGAACCTAAACCAGATGTGGTAGGTGATCCTCAAACACCATAAAAATGGTGGGCCGGTAGCTGGAATGTATCACACCTCGCCAAACAGCGCCCCAGAAGCTTTAGCTAGGTCTGCCTACCCCTCTAAAGAATGTTACTCGTTGCCCATATCTCAGTTGGTCGCTAGAATACAGCCTTCTTTATTCGGCGGCAAATCGCCAGCAATTGAATTTGTCGTGGGTAATTGCGAAAACGTGGTAAAGTGTAGGGATAAGCGTGTCTGGTGGGTATTTCCAACCCGCGGGCGTTTATTTGTTTGTTCAACTGGCGAGTGATGCTGTGAACGAGAAGATCCTCTCGCATACTTTTGCGAACGGTCTGGTTTTGGTCGGAGAGCCGATGCCTTGGTTGGCTTCGGCGGCTTTTACATTTTTGGTGCCCTCGGGCTGCGCCTACGACCCGCCGACACGGGGGGGGCTGGGCGGATTTGCCTGCGAAATGACGCTACGCGGGGCGGGCCGGCGAGACAGCCGGGCCTTGATTCTGGATTTGGATAACCTGGGCGTGGATCGGGCCGAATCGGTTAGCGACGCCCACGTGGGGTATAGCGCCGTGACGGTTTGCGAAAATCTCTCGCCGGCATTGTCGATTTACAGCGATATTTTGCGACGTCCGATCATGCCTGCCGAGCAGTTCGAGGCCGCCCGTCAGGCGATGCTGCTGGAGTTGCAGGCCGTCGAGGACGAACCGGCCCAAAAGGTCATGCAGGAGGTCCGCCGTCACCACTATCCCAGCCCTTGGGGGCGACCATCGCAGGGAGATCGCCAAGCGATCGAGGCAACCACCATCGACGATGTTCGCGCCCATTTCTCAAAAACCTTCCGGCCCAACGGCACGATCCTGGGCGTGGCCGGCCGTTTCGATTGGGAGCAATTGAAGGATACGATCGAAGCCCAGCTTGGCGATTGGCCGCAAGTTGACGTGGCCGAAATGACCGAAACGCCACCGCACGAGCGCTGCTATCACATCGAACACGATTCGCAACAAACGCAGATCGGCATCGCCTACGAGAGCGTGCCCTATCGCGACGACGACTATTTTCAGGCTTGGGGGGCCGTGGGCGTATTGAGCGGCGGCATGAGTGCGCGATTGTTCACCGAGGTCCGCGAACGACGCGGGCTGTGCTACAGCGTTTATGCGGTGGCACATTCGCCCAAGGACCACGGCGGCGTTTTCTGCTATGCGGGCACAAGCGTCGACCGTGCCCAGGAAACACTCGATGTCACGCTGCAAGAGTTGGCCCAACTGGCCAACGGCATCCACAACGACGAACTGTCGCGGCTGAAGGCCCGCATCAAAAGCGCCGTGATCATGCAACAAGAATCTAGTTCGGCCCGCAGCTCCAGTATTGCCCGCGACTGGTATCACCTGGGCTGCGTACG
>CAZISU010000479.1:0-5340 GCA_964541935.1 uncultured Planctomycetaceae bacterium
CGCCAACAACGATTTGGTGGCGGCCTGCCGCACCGACATTTCATATGCCGGTACAACGCACGATCACTTCGAAGGACTGGGCATTTCTATCTCCCACGACGATGGGGCCACATGGTCGAATATTGATAAAATCTATGACGCCGGACGCCATCATCCCTCCATGGTTATGATGCCCAATAACGATATCGTGATGACCTATGTTGTTCGCGAGGGATACCCCGATACACCCGCGGGGCTCCCACAATTCGGCATCGAGGCCATTGTCAGTCACGATGACGGCAATACGTGGGACATGGAACATCGCTACATCCTCGACACATGGGAGGGCAACCTGTTGAGTTCCGACCCCAACGCGTGGTGGTCAAGCTCGCAATCGACGTCGACCGTCTTAATGCCGGATGGTTCGCTGATGACTACTTTCGGAACGGGCTATCGAGCCCAAGCAGCGCCAGACGGCCCAACGCCACGAGATGTCGGGCTTATACACTGGCGTTTGTCTCCAGATGTCACCTTGGCCCTCGTCGACAACGGCTGTCCGGAGACTGGATTGCACAGCTACACCGTGACGGCTACGGGAACGGGGATCACGACCCTGGCTGAATTCACTATCGATGGCGAAGTTCATCAAGTGTTTGACTCGGGAGCAGCAAGCGAGTGGCTTGGCGATGGTAGTGCTTCCGAATCGGAAACAACCGACAGTTTTGTAATTTTCGGCAATATGCGTCTTCCCGACTTGGGCGGCGAAGCTTGGGATTATGATACTTATCCCGATGGGCCACCCAGCAAGATAACGGAAGAGACTGTCCGTGGCGGCGATTCCGGCATGGGCACTTTGAATAACTACGACGATAGCGTTTTAGCAATGAATGACGTCTATCTAAAAACCGGCGTGCCTTCGACTGATGGGCAGACGGTAGAGTTGATGCAGTTGGTTATCGCGGACGGTAAAGGCTTTTCGATTGACCTGAGCCTGCTGACTTCCTTGGGCTATGATGCGGCAAGTGGTAAATCGATTGTGACTAACCACGACCTTAGTTGGACGCTGGATGCTCTGATTGACGGCGATGCCAACGGAGATGGCTGCGTGGACTCAGGCGACGCCATGATTCTGGCGCAAAATTGGCTACAGCAATCCGGTGCTACTTGGGCCGATGGCGATTTCAACCGTGACGGCAAGATTAACGACATCGACGCCACGCTGCTCGCCGCCAACTGGCAAGAAGCGGTCAGCACCACGGGTTCGGTGCCTGAGCCAATTGCTCTTGTACTTATGTTCAGCGGTTTTCTATTCTGGCGGATCTTTCGCTAGCAGGCGCGTTACAAACTCGTTACTTTCTTTTCCTTGCGTGGAACTATTCTCCATGTTAGAACGTCGAAGGATCAAGGGGATTTTCGTATCCCGACGAACCTTCTACTTTTTTACAGAGGAGTTATGCCATGTTGAAGCGAGTATTGTTCCCATTGTCTGGCTTCTGCCTGATTTCCGCAGTTCTTTTGGGCCCGATGACGGCGAGGGGGGGAGATAAAACACCGGCCGCCGATCTGGCCGCCGATCAGGCGGGCGGTGCGGAGGCGGCGAGCGAAGATACGGCCAAAAAGATCTGGGCGCCTGCCGTCCAGCCGAAACCGCTTAGCAATGAGGTGAAAAAAGGACTCAAGTGGATCATCTCTCGGCAACTCGATTCGGGCGCTTGGGGGCAGGGCGATGAGTCGCAGAACATGCGTAACAGTGCGCGAGTTTTCATTAAAAGCGAGATCAACTCGCAGGAGAATTTACCGGCGAAGAAAGGCGAGCAGGCCCAGCAAGTCCAGCAGAAGCCGTCCGAAATTCCCAGCGTAGCCGACACGTGCATGGCGACGCTGTCGCTGATCCGTTCGGGCAGCACGCCTTCGAAAGGTGAATATGCCGAGTCGATCGCCCGCGCGGTCCGCTTTCTTTGCTGCCAAATCGAAGAGGCGGACGAGGATACGATCTTCATCACGAAGACGCGCGGCACGCGTGTGCAATCGAAACTGGGGCCGTTCATCGATACGTTCATGGCCTCGATGGTTCTGCCTGAAGTTGTGGGAAAGATGCCAAGTAAGGAGGATAACACACGGGCGGAAAAAGCGTTGGGCAAAGTGTTGGCCAAGATGAAGAAGAATCAGCGGAAAGACGGAACCTGGTCCGACCAGGGTTGGGCCGCGACGCTCGCGCAGGGAGTGGCCGTCAAGGGCATGAATCGCGCGGCGCAGATGCCGTCATATTCGTTTGCGCATGCCATCCAGCCGATGCGAGAAGAGACCGAGATGAACGCGCGAGGATCATTCGATCGCGCCTCGGGCAGTTTTTCGGGCAAGGGTTCGGCCGGCGTGCAACTCTACTCGGCCGGCTCGAATCTGTCCGCACTGGCAGACAACCACAATACGAATGAGCAGCAGAGTGCCGAGGTCGAAAAAGAGGCAAAAACGGCTGCCACGCCCAAAGCCCGCGAGGAGGCGCAAAGGAAGCTCAAGCAGTTCCGCGACGTCAAACGCGATCTGCAGGCCGCGCAGGAGGCAGTCGTTAAACGTCTGGACGATAAGGCCTTTATCGCCGGGTTCGGAAACAACGGGGGCGAAGAATTCCTCAGCTATATGAATATCGGCGAGGGACTGGTCGTCAAAGGCGGCGACGCCTGGAAGAGCTGGGACAAGTCGATCACGGAAAACTTGAACCGCATCCAAAACAGCGACGGTAGCTGGAGCGGCCACCACTGTATTACCGGCCGCACATTCTGCACCTCGGCCTCACTGTTGGTTTTGATGGTTGACCGGGCTCCGATGCCCGTCGCGTCGAAGGTGAAAGGCCACTAGCAGACCATGAAACGAACCGTAGTTAAACTTTCGATCCTCGCCGTTGGGCTCTGCTTGTCGACTGCCGTTTCGGCCTGCCGAGCGGAGGAAAATGCAGGCATACCGACTTCCGCGGGTCGGGCCGCTCATGCGTCGCACATGTTGGCGACGGACAATCTGTGCCCGGCCGATGCGGAGTTGATCGCGAGGATCGATGCTTCGCTGGCGCGGGCGGGTAAGTATTTAATAGATGCGCAGTCCGACGACGGCGGTTGGTATAGCCAAACCTACGGTCTGTTGCGGAGCGGTCCGACAATGACGCCCTACGTATTAAGCAGCCTGTTGTTCATGCCACAGACCGGCACGCGGGGCGAAGCGGCATACGCGCGGGGCACGGCCCTGTTGCTCGATCCGGTCGAGAAAGACGGAACGCTACGCTTTGGACCGCGAGAACTTCATTACCCGGTCTATACGGCCGCGATGGCGTCGCGAGTCGTCGCGCATCCGAAGCCGTCTTCCGCAGCGGGGCGACAAGGCCAGCTTGCATACTTGAAGTATTTGGCCGACCGACAGCTTGCCGAACCGCTTGGCTGGACGCCGGCCGATGCGGACTACGGCGGCTGGGGATATTCGATCAGCCCACCGGAAAAACCAGATGGCGTCGGAATCGCCGGTCCCTTCAATCGTGCGAACCTTTCGGCAACGACGTTCGCAGTCGCGGCGTTTCGCTCTGCAAAGACGGCCCCCGATGATAAGGTCTTCAAGGCTGCGTTGCAGTTCGTCTTTCGATGCCAAAACTTCGGCGATGATCCGCGTTTCGACGATGGCGGGTTCTTCTTCATGCCCGACGACGAAGCTCAAAATAAGGCGGGCGCTATCGGTCTCGACCGCCGCGGCGTTCTGCGATTTAGAAGCTACGGTACGATGACGGCCGACGGGCTTCGATGCCTGATCCGATGCGGTCTGCCGACCGATCATCCACGCGTAAGGGCGGCGCGACGGTGGCTCGCCAATCGATTCTCGGCGACCGATAATCCGGGCGATTTCCCACCCGACCGCAGCTCGCTACGGAATGCGACCTATTACTATTGGGTCTGGTCGTTTGCCCACGCGATGATCGCGCTTCGGACCGAGCGGCTGGAACGCGATGAAAAGCCGGGGCTTGTTTTAAGCGATAGCATGTCCGCGGGCCGGCCGGCCGCGTCACCATCGGTCGATTGGCCGCGTGTGCTGGCCCGTCGTCTTATTGAATTGCAGCGAGCGGACGGAACGTGGGCCAATCCGCTTACGGCCGGCATGGAGGACGATCCGCTGGTCGCAACTCCCTGGGCATCTGCCGCACTGGCGATATGCCGGGCCTTCCTCTCCGGGCAGCTAGGATCTTGCCGTCGGTAGGAATTCGTAGACACCCATCACAAGTCGCAGTTTTTCAACGGGCTGCTAACGCTGCGAGATTATGGTAGATTATGGGAAGCGAAAATCTACCACTTAGGAATGAAAATGAGAATTCTTGCCACGAGTTTGCTGCTTGTTTGCATGGGGGGTGTTTACCTAGTCGCCGAGGAGGCTAATTTTGCAAGCTGGACCGAGGAAGGCTATGCGGATTTCGCGGACGGCCAGTTTGGCAACAGTGGGCAGAATCTCTATGTATCGGCAGCGGGTATCCTGCAGCGAGTCTTTCATTTCGATTACAACAAAGACGGCTACGTTGACCTGTTGTTCGTGAATGCTCAGGATATGAACGAGCGTGCTCCGGTGTTTGTGTACGAGGATGCCTTGGGGAAGCGTAGCTGCCGCCGTCTGGTGGACCAGGGGGCTTACGCCGGGACGATTGCGGACCTGAACGCCGACGGATTAGATGATTTGGTGATCGCCAATCAGAACAACGGCACACATTCTAATGTCGCGGCATACGTTTACTATGGTTCGCCCGAAGGGCTCGGCGAGCACCGCAAGATCGAGTTGCCGGCTCCAGATTCCAAAGCGGTGGCAGTGGGAGATTTCAATGGCGACGGGCTGCCCGACATTGCCTTCGGCTCGGGCGTGGTTTTGCGAATTTACTATCAGCAAAAGGGACATTATTTTTTGCCGAGCGAGCGCGTCGATCATCCGCTGACGGTGCCGCATTTATGTTGCGCCGATATTGACGGTGACGGCTTTGACGATTTGTATGCAAGAGTGCGAGAGCAGGCACCGCGGATCCTGTGGGGAGGCGAGGGCGGTATTAGTTCACAGCGAACCACGACAGTCGGCGGGGCGGATGCGACGGCCAAAGAATTGCCCGGTTCGTCGCCTGGGTGGTCGCACTTCGCGCGTGGTTGGCGAACGAGAGTAGTCAAGCTCAACGGACGGACGCATCTCTATCGGAATGAAAAAAACAAAACCTATTTGTACCCGGCGCAGGGACGCGATTTGCAAAAGCCCCTGGTAATAGATTGTGCCAAAGTGGTTGCAGTGGCAGTGGGCGATATCAATTGCGACGGGCATGACGACATCGGCTTGGCGATCGATGCGGGATATGACAGC
>CAZISU010000480.1:0-4071 GCA_964541935.1 uncultured Planctomycetaceae bacterium
AATTGAAGCAAGACCTGGCGGACAAATGATTTACAGAAATGTTAATGCCATTCGGATCATGCGCAACAAAAATGTCACCTCGCTGGCTGATTCAATTAAGACGGCGCAAGACTCGGGCGTCAATCTTGTGGCCTGCGCAATGTCCATGGATCTAATGGGTATTAAAAGCGAGGAATTCATCGATGGCGTAGCGGAAGGCGGCGTGGCCATGTATCTGGACCGTGCCGGCGAAGGCAACGTCAATTTGTTTATCTAGAATGTTCTAGAAAACCGCCTGGCGCCTTGACCTTTTGGCTATCAGTAATAGAATCTAATAGCTCTTAGGATCGAGAATGACGCAGGCTGGCAATGACGCAGAAGAAACAGCATCGAAATACACCACAACGACGGGTAGTTTTGGAGGAACTTCACAAAGTTACCTCGCACCCCACGGCCGTTGAAGTGTACGAAATGGTCCGTCAGCGGATGCCAAAGGTCAGCCTGGGCACAATTTACCGGAACCTCGAACTGCTTGCCGAGATGGGGCAGATTCAAAAGGTAGACCTTGTTAGCTCCGAGGCCCGTTTCGACGGTAACCCCAAGCCGCACCACCATGTGCGATGCACGCGTTGCGGTCGGGTGGATGATCTGCATGAACTCCCGCTGAACCTGCTCGGCAACGTGCCAAGCGAGGTGGGTGGTTATTCGATTATTGGACACAGGCTCGAGTTTGTCGGTATTTGCGGAGATTGCAATGACGGATAAGATCACGGTTTCGGCCGATGTGGCTAGGCCAGATAATTGCGATCCCAGGCGAGATCGGCTCATAGCGGAAATGAAGAACGTCTTCGGCGAAGACCGGCGGCGGGTAGATCATGCCTTGGCGGTGCTGGGCTTTGCGGAAACGATTATCGAGGTGGAGGGTGGCAACCCATTAATAGTCAAGGCGGCCGCCATTCTTCACGATATTGGGATTCATGAGGCCGAGCGAAAACACGGCTCTTCGTCGGGGCGGTATCAGGAAATCGAAGGACCGCCAATCGCGCGACGGATATTGACAAAGATGGGGATCGATGAAGACGCGACAGACCACGTTTGCCGCATCGTCGGTTCGCACCATAGCGGACGGGATATTGACACGCTTGAATTTCGCATAATATGGGACTCCGACTGGCTGGTTAACATTCCGGAGGAACATGCCGCAGCGAGCCGGTCGAAACTGCGGCAACTTGTTGAGCGCGTGTTTCGCACACAAGAGGGCCGGCGTCTGGCGAAAAAGTCGACCTGGATGACACAAAGCACCACACCTGAGTAATTTCAAATTAGAAGAGGAACGAAATGGATATCGAATTGCGCGAAAATATCGACTGGGTAGGATACGTCGACTGGACAGTTCGCGATTTTCACAGCTTCAAGACAACCCGTGGGGCAACGTACAACGCATACTTGGTACGCGACGAGAAAACGGCTCTGATCGATACGGTCAAGGCTCCGTTTGCAGAACGATTGCTGAAAAACGTTGCCGAGTTGACGGATTTGCAGAAGGTGGATTACGTCGTCTGCAACCACGCCGAGCCCGACCATGCCGGCGGTTTGCCACGGATCATGGCCACGCTTCCCAATGCGACGTTGGTTTGCAACAAGAAGTGCGAGGTCACGTTGGGCCGTTACTTCGATACGTCGGATTGGAAAATCAAGGTTGTGGCTGACGGCGACGCGCTTTCGCTGGGTAAACGCACGCTGCAGTTCGTGGCAACGCCCATGCTGCACTGGCCCGAGTCGATGTTTACATATGTGCCGGAAGAAAAGGTGCTGTTTTCGATGGACGCCTTTGGGCAGCACATCGCATCTTCGGCGCGGTTCGACGACGAGGTCGATATGGCACAGGTGATGGAAGAGGCGAAGTCGTATTATGCCAACATCGTTATGCCGTTTGGTAAGCAGGTCGCCGGCACGTTGGAAAAGGCGGCTGCGTTGGATATTGAAATAATCGCCACCAGCCACGGAGTGATTTGGCGGTCGCATCTCGACAATATTATCGAGGCCTACAAGGACTGGTCGGTATGTCGTCCCCAGGCCAAGGTGTTGGTAATCTACGATAGCATGTGGGACAGCACGGGCCAAATGGCGCGGCAGATCATTGCCGGGGCATCGATGTCGGGTGTGGAAGCCAAGCTGATACACATTCGCAAGGCTAGCCTGACTTCGGCAGCGGCCGAGGTGCTCGACGCGGCGACCGTGGCCTTCGGTTCGGCAACACTCAATCGGGGCATGATGCCCATGATGGGCGCGGTTTTGACGTACTTCAAAGGATTGCGGCCGACGGGAAAAGCCGGTTTCGCCTTTGGATCATACGGATGGGGCAAAGGCGCGCCGGAGGCTATCAATGGAGACATCGAAGAAATGGGCTGGGAAATTATGCGTGAGCCGATCAAGGCCCAATATCGCCCACGTCCAGATGTGCTGGCAGACTGCCGCGAGGCCGGCCGAATGCTTGCCGAGAAGGCAAAGACGCTGTCGCGCAATTGACGCGATTGACTGACTACTATTGTAATGATGATGTTTTTTCAAAAGGAGAACGCTATGCAAAAGTACGTGTGCAATGTATGCGGTTGGGTATACGACCCGGCAGAGGGTGTTGCCGATCAAGACGTTGCTGCGGGAACTTCGTTCGAGGATCTGCCCGACGATTTCGAATGTCCGGAATGCGGTGTTGGCAAAGATGAGTTCTCGCCCGAAGAGGAGTAATTCGAGCTCTGCTCGAGTGGTATCGCCGGATTAGCCCGCTTTATTGATTGAATCTGTTCAAGCCGCGATGGTCGCCAGCCGGCTGTCGCGGCTTTTTCGTTCCTCGATATTCAAGTTCACAAACGCATAAGAGGCAGCCGGCTGACGGAAATGTTTAATTTATATGACGCAATAAAACATTGACTGGTTTTTTATATGGGTGATAATGCAATTGTTGGGACATTTTCTCGTCTAAACTGTCCGGTGGCATCTCGACACAAGTTTTTAATTCGCGTCACGGGAAGTACTGCCCAAGACTGGCCGTTTGAGGGAGATTTACAATGTTAAGTAGCTTTAGGATATTAGTCGCGTGTATGGCAATTGTGTTGCTAGCGGCCTCGGCGGGTGTTGGCGACGATACGTTTGCCAACTTCGACGGCGGCAACAGCGTCACCGTTGTAGACGGCTATCAGGGCAAACCCGGCGATGGTTGGTATACGAGTTGGACGCAATCGACCGGTGACGGCACCGTTAGCGTTGTCGACACAAATCCCCTCACGCCCGGCGGCGGTAACTATCTGAGTATCGATCTGACCGGCATGGACCGTAATGTGATCCGCGAATACGGAACGGATATCGATGTCAACACACCTCACACCATCAGTTGGGACTGGCGGCTGGACGACCCGTATACGGCCACTAGCGCCTATGATCGCGTCAATTTCTTTGCCAATCCCACGGCCTCGTCCGGCTCGACAACAGTCACCAACTCGTGGATAATCGGCGTTGCGCCCGTGCATATGGGCTACGATACATTTTACTTTTACGACCGCCAAGTCGACGATTCCTTTGCCCCAGAAAACGCGGTCAATACGAACATCCCTCTCGTTCAAGGCAAGACTTATTCGTTTGAAGTCTCGGTCGATCCGGCAAACGGTCTTTATGACGCCACGATTGCCTACGATAACTACAGCTATACCCGCACGGGCTTGAATTTTCGTAGCGACGGACTTAATAGCAATTATCTGCATTTCGGGTCGAAATCGAATTCGGCCACGCCCATGACGTCGTCTCTCGATTCGGTTGCCGTGACCGGCGGCGAACCGGCCAACAATCCGATCTATAACGGGTTCAACGGCATCTGGTACTACAACCAGTATATCGGCGGCGACTATGTCTATAAGTATTCGGGCGGGTTCGGTACATATCCGCAGCAGATTGCTCCGCACGCTTACTACAACGAAGAATCCAACAAGACGTTCTTCGTCTACGGCGGCACGGATCGGGGTAACTCGACCTTGTACCACTTGGTCTCGTACTTCGACCACGAAACGGGACAGGTCGCCAAGCCGACAATGATCCTCG
>CAZISU010000480.1:4081-5336 GCA_964541935.1 uncultured Planctomycetaceae bacterium
TCCTCGATCAACACACGACCGACGCACACGACCACCCCTGCTTGATAATCGACGACGACGGCTACCTGTTCGTGTTCTCGAACGCCCACGGCACGTCTCGCCCATCCTACATCAGCCGCAGTACCGAGCCCTATTCGACCGCCGAATTTGAAACGGTGGTAACACTCCCATCCGGTGCGAATAATAATTTTTCCTATGGTCAGCCGCTGTATATCGAGGGGCAAGGGTTCATGTTCCTGCATACACTCTACACCGGTGCGGGCCGTACGCTGGTCTACAACACCAGCAGCGATGGGGTGAACTGGGATTATGACTGGACGGCGCGTCCACAGATCGCGCGTATGCCCGGCGGGCAGTATCAGGTTAGCGAGACGCACGACTCGCTGGTGGGTACGGCCTTCAATTATCACCCCGGCGGCAGCGTCAACGATCGTACGAATCTCTACTACATGGAAACCAGCGACATGGGCCAGACCTGGACTTCGATCGACGGCATATCTCTGACCACGCCGGTGACGACCGTCAGCAACGCCGCGCTGGTGCATGACTATCAGGCCGAAAATCTGCTGGTTTATCTCAAGGATATCAAGTACGACGACGCGGGTCAGCCGATCTTGTTCTACATGACCGCTACCGACTGGCATTCGGGACCGGGCGGCGAGCCGCGCATGTTCCATACGGCCCATTGGATTGAAGACGAGTGGGTCATCAAGGACGCCTTCACCGGCGACCATAACTATGATTTTGGCCCCTTGTACGTCGAAGATGACGGCACGTGGCGGGTTGTTGCCCCGACAGATCCCGGCCCGCAAGACTGGAGCACCGGCGGCGAGATGCAGATGTGGATTAGCGAGAACGAGGGCGATACCTGGGAGTTGATTCGTGATTTGACCTACGACAGCGAGTATAATCATACCTACGCCCGGCAACCGGTCGATGCTCACGACGAGTTCTACTCTTTCTGGGCCGACGGCGATGCGTGGGGCAAGTCCGAATCGCGATTTTACTTTACCAACCACGACGGCACCGGTGTGTGGATGTTGCCGCAGTCGATGGATGAAGATTTTGCCACGCCCGAGCAGGTTTATTTCCCCATCGGCGATCCCCTTGCAGGCGACGCCAATCTCGACGGGGTGGTCGACGACGATGATGCCGCGGTGCTGGCGGCCAATTGGCTCAAGCAGTCCTCCGCAACCTGGGTGGACGGCGATTTTAACGGCGACGGAAAAGTCGATGACGCCGATGTCTCGATCCT
>CAZISU010000481.1:0-5328 GCA_964541935.1 uncultured Planctomycetaceae bacterium
CAAACCTGGCACTTCAATTACATATGGAATCGTTCAGGCTGGCCCAGATGTCGAAGGTGGGATTCCTTACATCAGGACGTCAGATATGTCCGGCGACACGCTGCCAGAAACCGGCTATCTGCGAACCTCGACAGAGATCGACGATTCGTACAGGAGATCAAAGGTAATGACTGGCGACTTGGTTGTTGCCATCCGTGCAACCCTAGGAAAAGGATTGCTAGTCCCTGACTATCTCGATGGTGCGAACTTGACTCAGGGGACGGCGAAGGTTTCGCCAGGAGAAAAATTGACTTCGCGTTTATTGTATTGGTCATTCAACGCCTACTACTGCCAGACCAGCATCTCTGCCGTAGCTAAAGGCACAACTTTCCTTGAGATTACACTTGGAGCGTTGCGGCGTATCTCACTTGTGGTTCCTCCCTTGGACGAACAAAGGGAAATAGTGAAGCATCTGGACAACACAGTCGCTCAACTCGATTCTCTAACCGCCGACGCCGAACGAGCCATCGAACTTCTCCAAGAACGCCGCACCGCCCTCATCTCCGCAGCCGTCACCGGCAAGATCGACGTTAGAGAATTTACTTAACAAGAGAGGGTATTACCATGACTAATGAATCCACTCCCAAGGGACACGACGAGTTTCAATCAGAATTGATAGTAGGCTTAGTTGGTGCCGTTGGAACAGAAGTGAGACAAGTCGTCGAATTCTTGACTGAGCGGCTCGAACTAGCAGGATATAAAGTCGAGTTGGTAAAAGTATCCAATGATGTTATTCCATTATGTGGTCCGATTTCGTTTGATCCGGAAAATCAATACGATCGGATTGACAAAATGATGGACGCGGGTAACGATGCACGCGAAAAAGCAAAAGACAGCGGTGTTTTGGCAAACGGTGTTGCAGCTTTAATCTATCAGCAACGTCCGAAAAACGGCAACGGTGAGTCTGCGCCGAATTTTCGCAGGGTATACATAGTTGATTCATTGAAGACACCAAAAGAGGTTGATCAACTCCGTAAGATCTATCCAGGTGGTTTCGTACTGGTTGGAATTCACTCTGAAAAATCGAGACGACTGAAGAATTTGGTGGAAAATCGCGGGATTACAAATGAGGACGCTGAACGACTTATCGAACGCGATGGCGAAGAAAAGTTACGTCCCTACGGCCAACGGTTGAACAAGACATTTCACCTTGCAGATTTCTTTGTCCGTATTACTGAAAATCGAGAACGATTGCGAAGTGACATTAGGCGGATGGTTGAGATTTGGTTTGGCAATCCTCACCTAACTCCTACCTTCGATGAGTTCGCCATGTTCATGGCATTCTCATCTGCCTTGCGTTCCGCTGATTTATCGCGTCAAGTCGGTGCCGTAATTGCAAGGGACAACACTATTCTAGCGACCGGGGCTAACGACTGTCCTAAGTTTGGAGGTGGACTTTATTGGCCTGAGAGAGATAAAAGAGGGGTAATTTGCGATATTGAGAATAGCCGAGACTACATGCGGGACGGGGATCAGAATCGGATAGAGCAATTGGGGATAATTGACGAAATCGTTAAAAGTTGTAACACTACCCCTATAGATGCCGATGAATTAAGGGGGGCCTTGGAGAAAAGTCGACTATCAGATCTAACCGAATTTGGCCGAGTTGTTCACGCTGAAATGGAAGCACTCTTGGCGTGCGGGAGAACAGGCACCCCGACCATGGGGGGGACGCTTTATTCAACGACTTTTCCGTGTCATAATTGTGCAAAGCATATCGTGGCTGCGGGAATTCGGCGGGTCGTTTATATTGAGCCGTACCCCAAGAGTCGGGCGATTGATTTTCATAACGATTCGATCACCACAACTCCTGGCCCAGAAAAAACAAAAGTCCAGTTCGTTCCATTCGTTGGGATCGGACCAAGACGATATTTTGAGCTATTTTCGATGTCTGGTTTTAATACCTATCCACTCATTCGGAAGAACTCAGAGACTGGTGTACCCGTTAATTGGGCTATTGAAAAAGCAAAACTTCGTGTAAAAATGCTTCCCGATTCATATCTGGGATTTGAATTGGAAGCCTCAAACAAGTTTGAGAATGTCATCCAGGAAGGAACTGACATATGACCAGGGAACAACTGCTTAATGAACTATCGGGGGTTTCTCGCCTTGTTGAGAGTCGCCCTTGGTGGCAAAAGGGAATGCTTGACGAGTATTCGAAGTCGACTTGCGACACCCCGCGACCAGTTCAATTGAAGAGAACAAAAACTTCAAATGCTGTTTCGCATGACTCAAACAATGATCTTGGGGCCGAGAAAACTTCGGGAGAATAGCTGGCTCGAAGCCTGAATTTATGAGCCTGCACAACGAAATCAAGTTCGAAGATGAGATCTGCGAGCATCTTTCCGCCAGTGATTGGCTCTACGCCGAAAAAGATGCAACGGACTATGATCGAAGGCTGGCCCTGTTTCCGGCTGATGTGCTGGCGTGGGTTCAAGAGACTCAGCCCAAGGCTTGGGAAACGCTGAGCAAGAACCACGGCGATGCGGCTGGATCAACACTACTAAATCGGCTGCGGGATTCGCTCGACCAAAGCGGCACGCTGCACATCTTGCGGCAGGGGTTCGATGTGCTGGGGCTGCGGACGAAGCTGAAGATGGCTCAGTTCAAGCCGGCTTCGGCAATCAACCCAGATATTATGACGCGGTACATGGCCAACCGGCTGCGGGTGGTGCGGCAGGTTCGTTACTCGTTGCATAACGAGAACAGCATCGACCTGGTGCTTTTCCTCAACGGGCTGCCCGTGGCCACGGTGGAACTCAAGACGGACTTCACCCAGAGCATCGACGACGCGGTGGATCAATATCGCTTCGACCGTATCCCTAACCCCAAAGGTCAAAACCCGGAGCCGCTGCTGACGTTCCCCAGCGGTGCGTTGGTGCATTTCGCCGTCAGCAGCAGCGAAGTGAAGATGACCACGCAGTTGGCGGGCCCGAGAACCAATTTCCTGCCCTTCAACCAAGGCAGCAACGGGCCGGGTAAAGACGGCACCAAGGGCAACCCGGCAAACCCGGACGGACACAAGACGGCCTACCTGTGGGAAAAAGTCTGGCAGCGGGATAGCTGGCTGGACATCCTGGGCCGTTACCTGGTCAGCGAGCGTGACGAAAAGAAAAAGATCAAGAAGACCATCTTCCCACGTTTTCAACAGCTTGACGTGACACGCAACCTGTTGGCCAAAGTGCTGGAAGAAGGGGCGGGCCAGAAGTACCTGATTCAGCACTCGGCGGGCAGCGGCAAGACGATGTCGATTGCCTGGACCGCTCACTTTCTCAGCGACTTGCACGACGCTGACGCCAAAAAGATTTTCGATACGGTGATTGTCATTTCGGACCGGAACGTGATCGACGGGCAGCTTCGCGAGGCCATCGAAGACTTCGAACGCACCAAAGGGGTCGTGGCCACAATCAAAGGCGACACGGGCAGCAAGAGCAGCGAGCTTGCTGAAGCCCTTTCGGGCGACAAGAAGGTTGTGGTTTGCACCATCCAGACCTTCCCGTTCGCGTTGGAAATGGTTCGCGAGTTGACGGCCACCGAGGGGAAGTGTTTTGCCGTGATCGCGGACGAGGCCCATAGTTCGCAGACGGGGCAGGCGGCCACCAAGTTGAAAGAAGTGCTTTCGGCCGAAGAACAAAAGGAACTTGCCGACGGAGGCGAAGTCAGCAGCGAAGATATTCTGGTTGCCCAGATGGCGGCCAGGGCCAATGATGTGGGCATTACCTATGTGGCATTCACGGCCACACCCAAGGCCAAGACGCTGGAGACATTTGGCCGACTTGCCGACCCCACAAAGCCCAAGAGCAAGGATAATCTGCCCCAGCCGTTCCACGTCTACTCGATGCAGCAGGCAATCGAAGAAGAGTTCATTCTCGATGTTCTGCTGAACTACACGTCCTACAAGCTGGCCTTCAATCTGGCCAACGAGGGCAAGGAGTGGGACGAAACACAAGTCGAACAAACCGAGGCCCTGAAGAAACTGATGCGTTGGGTTCGGCTGCACCCCTACAATATATCGCAAAAAGTTCAAGTCGTCGTCGAGCACTATCGAGAACTGGTTGCCCCGCTGCTCTCGGGTAAAGCGAAGGCGATGGTGGTTACCGGCAGCCGCATCGAGGCCGTCCGCTGGCAGTTGGCAATCGACAAGTACATCAAGGAAAGGGGCTACTCAATCAAAACGCTTGTTGCTTTCTCCGGGGAAGTAAACGACAAGGAATCCGGCCCCGAGCCGTTTAAGGAAACCAGCACGGAGTTGAACCCCAATCTCAAAGGCCGCGACATCCGCGAGGCGTTCAAGGGTGACGAGTATCAGGTTCTCATGGTGGCCAATAAGTTTCAGACGGGATTCGACCAGCCGCTGTTGTGCGGGATGTACGTCGATAAGAAACTTGCAGGCATTCAGGCCGTGCAAACGCTTTCGCGGATGAACCGCTGCCACCCGGGCAAAGACACCACGTATGTGCTGGACTTCGTGAACGATTCGCAAGATGTTTTAGAAGCCTTCAAAACCTACTACACGACGGCCACGCTGGAAGACGCCACCGATCCGAATATCGTGCTGACGCTACGAGCCAAGCTGGACGCCTACGGCTTCTACGACGAACACGAGATTGAACGGGTTGTTGCGGTCGAACTCGACCCCCAGGCGAAGCAAAAACAACTCGAAGCTGCAATCGCCCCCGTTGCCGACCGGCTGGTGAGGCAATACGCAGCCGCAAAAGAGGCGGTGAGGGAAGCCGAAGCAAGGGAAGATGAAGACGCCGCCGCGAAGGCCAAGGACGAGATGAACGCCTTGCTGTTGTTCCGAGCCGATGTGGCGACATATCAACGTGTCTATACGTTCCTCTCGCAGATATTCGACTACGGCAACACGGATTATGAAAAACGGTCGATCTTCTTCAAGTATCTGTTGCGGCTGCTGAAGTTCGGACGGGAACGCGAAGGTGTTGACCTGTCTCAGGTTGTCTTGACCCATCACAACCTGAGAAATAAAGGCAAGCAGAACATGAAGCTCAAGGACGGAGCGTACCCCGAGATTTCACCCTTGAGCGAAGCCGGTAGCGGTCAGGTTCGCGACCCGGAAAAGGCGTGGCTGGCAGAGATTATCGAAAAGGTAAACGAACTGTTCAAAGGCGAACTGACCAAGGATGACAAGTTGGTCTACGTGAACAACGTAATCATGGGCAAGCTGCTGGAATCGAAAACGCTGGCCAAGCAAGCAGCCAACAACACCAAGGAGCAGTTCGCCAACTCCCCAGACCTGGGCAGCGAACTCTTAAACGCAATCATCAA
>CAZISU010000482.1:0-5327 GCA_964541935.1 uncultured Planctomycetaceae bacterium
GAAGATGAACGAGAGCTTGACGCAAGTGTAAGTATAAACGGGAGATAAGCGATGAGGTTTTCCGCCTTCGTTTGGTTGTGTGTTGCGGCCACAACCGCTCAAATCCTGGGGCTTTCACAGCCACATTTGGCCGCAGCGAAGATCATTGACGGGATCGAAGTCGACGATCGCGTCGAAGCGGGGGTCTATCCACCGGGCATATATATTGCGGAACTCGCCAACGGCGATTTCGTGACCATTTCCAACAATCAAGTCCACAGTAGCAGTGATCTGGGCGAGACTTGGTCCTCTTGGCCCTTGAGTGTGCCGGGGCACCCCGAGTTTGATATCCGTTATGGCGTGACTTGTGCCACCGACAACGGAGCACTGATTACGGTCGGTATGGAGTTCAGCACCTACAATTGGAGTTGGAACAGCACGCTGAATGCTCCCAACCCCGACTGCTCGTTGGACGTTTGGGCCATGCGGAGCCTCGATGGCGGTCAGACCTGGGGCGATGCGCAGCAATTGTTGGACGGCTATTGTGGAGCTTTGCAGGACATCATTCAGACCAGCACGGGCGAGGTGATCGTGCCCGTGCAACCGTTGCTGTTCGCCGAAGCGCGTCATGCAACGCTGCCGTTTTATTCTACCGACGACGGTGCAAGCTGGCAGGCTTCGGACGATCTTTTGGATATCGGCGGGCGCGGCCATCACGACGGATCGATTGAATCCAACATTGTCGAATTGCAAGACGGTCGCACCTGGATGCTTTTGCGTACGAATCTGGACCAGTTCTATTCTTCCTATTCGCCCGACGGCGGTCGCAACTGGTCGGACATGGAGCCCAGCCAGATCGATGCCAGCAGTTCGCCGTGTTATATAACACGTCTCGACAGCGGCCGTTTGGCCATGGTTTGGAACCGCCTTTATCCCGAGGGCGAAACCACGTACCCCAGGGTAAGTGGTCAGTATTCCGCCACGCCTTCTACTTGGATGCGGCACGAGCTTTCGCTGGTGTTGTCCGAAGACGACGGGCAGACGTGGACCGAACCGGTGGTTATCGCACAGATAGCCGACGGTGGGCGGCTCGCCTATCCAACGATTTTCGAACCTACTCCCGGCCGCTTGTGGATTTCCACGGCCCAGGGCAGCGCGCGGCTGGCGATTGACGAGGAGGATTTTGTGGGAGACTTCGGCTACGTTTTCTCTATGCCCGCCCCTCCACCACCGCCGCAGGATATGCAAGACTCGGGCGACTTCCTCTACAAATATGAGTTCGACGTCGACCCGACCAATGCGAGCCTGATCGATCTCGACGGCAACTCTCAATCCGACTGGGATAGCGGCGGAACAGGTCCCAAAACGCTCACGGCGCAAGGCACGGTAATTATGGATAGCGGTGCAGGTTCCGCGGCATATTACGAGAGCGGCATCGGCGCGACCAGCACCGATGTCGATACCGGCGACCTCTGGCCCAACGTCGGTTTCACCACGACCGAGGGTTTTACACTCGAATGGCGCATGAAGGTCATTAGCGACACGGGCACGCGGGCTGCTTTTGCGTTGGTGGCCGATCCGGCCGATAAAAATGTGCTGCCAGTTCTGGAGATCGGCGACGATGTGGTCATGCAAGACGGGGTGAATCTCGTAACCAGCGGCGAGACGCTCAATAACAGCGACGATTTTCACACCTTCCGACTGGTGCGTGATGCCGTCGACGACAGCAACCTGTGGTGGCTCTGGCGAGACGGCAAGTTGGTGACTCAATTCGGGTTTTCGGTAACCAGGGAATGGGAGCGAAATGCTCTATATATCGGTGATTTCGGTAGTAGTTACGAAGGTGTCGTGGAGATGGACTACTTCCGTCTGACGCCGGGTGCGTTTGCTCCGGAGTTGATCCCCGGCGACGCCAACAGTGACGGGCTGGTCGACGACGCCGACGCCGCCATACTGGCCGAAAACTGGCTGAAACAAACCGATGCAACCTGGTACGAGGGCGACTTCAACGGAGACGGCGCGGTCGACGAAGCCGATATCACGCTTTTAGCGGCCAACTGGCAAGTGGGCGTTGCCGAGGCGACGGTGCCCGAGCCGTCTGTGTTTGTTATGTTGTTGGCAGTTGTGTTGACAGTGCCCTTGGTGCGTCGCGGACGCACCCTACGAGGGTGAGTGTGAAATAGTGAGAATTAAGTTGCAATTAATACGAAACAAATCTCTTATTGTTGGATGCGTGGTGGTCGCGCTGTCTGTAATCGTTTCCGCACCGGCCCAAGCACAGCAAAGCGACCCCGACGGAATACGCATAGTCAACGGCCAGATTACATTGGCCAAGCCCAATTTGTACTCCGCGGTATATGCCGAAGCGGAGGGGACGCGCATAGTCGGCGTAGTTCCGGGCCTCGAGTCGGATGATAACGGGCTGACTTGGACCTCGCGCCCGCCCGAGCCGAACTTTTACGCCGGATTGCCGTACGGATATCGTCGCAATCCGGTAACCGCAGCCGTCGATCCCAATACCGACCGGCTGATTACTATAGTCAACTCTCTCGACACGGCCGGGCTGGATCCTGGCGTGATGGAACCTAGGATTGCACTGAGCGAATATTACTTGCGTTATCGGGTCTCGAACGACGGCGGACGGACTTGGCTTTTCGAAGACCCCATCGTCCACGAGGGCAGCGGCTATACCCAAAAACACCCATTCGAGGGCATTGAGATCGGCACCAATGCGATGTTTCTGGGCGACCGCGGCTCCATTCCCCTCGTCACCAACAGCGGGCGGATACTCGTTCCCGTTCAGGCCACCATGCTCGACGGCGACGGCAACTTCTGGAACCCCACCGGTCAAAACACATACACCGACGTATTTGTTGCCCAAGGAACTTGGAACGGCCAAGGGCGACTCGACTGGACGGCTTCGGAACGAGTGCAGGGCGACCCGGCGCTATCTACGCGCGGTATGATCGAGCCCACGCTGGCGCAATTCGGCGACGGCCGCATATTGATGGTGATGCGCGGTAGCAACGCCGGCAATTACAGCCTGGCGGGCACGCGATGGTATTCGATTTCGCAAGACGACGGAGACACCTGGACCGACCCGCAGCCCTGGACCTACGAAGATGGCCAGTCGTTCTACTCGCCCAGCAGCATGTCGACCCTGGTGACGCACTCCAGTGGACGGGTCTTCTGGGTTGGCAATCTGACCCCGCAAAATCCATCCGGCAACCTGCCTCGCTACCCGGTGGTGATGGGTGAGGTCGATCCGAATACGCTAACCCTTATGCACGACAGCGTGATCGAGGTCGATGGCATGCTCGCACAAGACGAAGACCGTGGCAGGCTGGATTTGTGTCACTTTACGATTGTTGAAGATCGCCTGAGAGAACAGTTCGTGTTGACTTATCCCCGTAACCACAACTACTATACCGAGACCGAATGGGCCACGGTTCGGCTGGGGATAAACGGATTCACCGTGAAAGAGTCGGAAGATTTCGACTTCAAGTACGAGATGGACGCCATGCCTTCCACGCTCGACCTGGACGGGAACGGCGCGGCTGACTTCATGGCCATCGGAGGCTCCACGGTCGACGGCGGCACACTCACCATGCCGACGGGCGCCATGTTCATGTCAACATCGAACGGCATCTGGCAAAACGCGGTGAATTTTGAAGACGGTTGGACTATCGAAGCCCGCGTGAAAGTCACCGAACAAACCGCGAGCGATATCCCCTGGAACTTGTCGGCCGGGGCGCCCGGCGGCAGTTCGTCGGGCTTGCTTTGCGTGGACGACGACGGGCAAGGATGGAACAACGCCTCGAACCTGGGCACTTTTGACAATGCCGCCGACAACACTACCGATTTTCGTGTGTTCCGCGTGGTGCAACACCCTGGCTCGCCTTTATACTCCGTTTGGCGAGATGGAGAATTGATCGGAGAAAACCTCTCGCAAGTTTCCGAAGTCGCCGACTACCTTTGGTTTGGCGATTATAGCGGTGACGCGAGCGGAACGAGTCAGGTCGACTATTTTCGTATTACGCCAGGCGCATACGATCCTTCTGTGTTGGCCTGGCAAGAAGAGCCTCAGGCTCCGTTGCCGCAGGAAATGAAAGACTCCGTCGATTTCCTCTATAAATATGAATTTGATGTCGATCCCACCAATGCGAATCAAATAGATCTCGACGGCAACTCTAAGCCCGATTGGGTGCAAGCCGGAAGCGGGACAATGACACTCACGGCCCAAGGCACGGTCGTTATCGACAGCGGGCCGGCTTCATCGGCTTATTACGATTCGGGTATCGCCCGCGCCGACAGCCTCTGGCCGAACGTCGGCTTTACCGTCGAAGAAGGTTTTACGCTGGAGTGGCGCATGAAGGTCATAAGTGATACGGGCGCGACTGCGGCTTTCGCGCTGGTAGCCGCTGCGGCCGATGACGATGAATTGCCGGTGCTGGAAATCGGCGACGACCTGATCTCGCAAGCCGGCATAAGCCTCGCCCTCGACGGCCAAGTGATCGACCACAGCGATGGCTTTCACACCTTCCGCTTGGTTCGAGACGCCGCCGACAACAGCGATAAGTGGTGGTTGTGGCGGGACGACGAGCTGTTGACCCCGTCCGGATTTTCCGTGCCGAGAGACTACGAACGAAACGCTCTGTATATCGGCGATTTCGGCGGGCTCTACGACGGAATCGTCGAGATAGACTATTTCCGGCTGACCCCGGGGGCGTTTACACCCGTGCCTATCGTCGGCGACGCCAACGGCGACGGGCGGGTCGACGAGGCCGACGCCGCGTTGCTGGCAGCCAATTGGCTTAAAGAAACAGACGCCACCTGGGCCGAGGGTGATTTCAACGGCGACGGCGCGGTCGACGATGCCGATGCCACGCTGCTGGCGTCCAACTGGCAAGCGGGCGTTGCCGAGGCGACGGTTCCCGAGCCGTCCGTGATTGTTATGTTGTTGGCGGTGGTGTTGGCGGGGCCCTTGGTGCGTCGCGGACGCACCCTACGAAACTAGCGGCTGCGGATGATCGAAAGCGTGTAGGGTTTGTCGGGCTTGCTGTTGACGGCGCCGGGGAAGACGCGGTCGAAGTTGGCCGCGATGATCTCGCCGCCGCGGACTACCGCTTCGCTGGGCCCGTCCAACAAGCCGTTGGAACCGTCGGAATCGCCGTCTTGTGCCACGACAGTTATCTTGCCGTCGAGCGAAACGCTCAGGATGGCGTTGGCCAGAATATCGGCCACGTAGATGTTTTGGCTGGCGCGGTCGTAGGATATGCCGTCGGCGGATTTCATCGAAGGTGATTTGGCCAACACGGTCTGCGAAACGACCCGACCGCTTTTATCGA
>CAZISU010000483.1:0-5321 GCA_964541935.1 uncultured Planctomycetaceae bacterium
TCTTTCTTTTTCAAGAAACTCAAAAATGACTCGTCGGGCAGCCGTGCGAAACGCCAGATCCAAGGGCATGCCTTGTTGGAAATCCTCGCTCTGGTGGAGAATCAGCACGTGGATATTTCTGAAGCCGGCACGAAGAAGTCCTTGAAACATCTGTCGGGCAAGTGCATCGGTCACATCAGCGTCGACGTGCAGCGACCCCTTTTCCGGACCTTCCACGGCGTAACTTGCCGGTCCATAATAAAGCGGCGGCAGGACGACAATCTCCATCTCCTTTTCGAGTCGGGAGAGAACTCTTTCCACGAGAAGTCCGTCCACGCCGAACACGCAGTGCTCACCATGATACTCCAGCACTCCCGCGGCAAGTACAACGGGATGCCTTTCATCGCGAGCCTTTCGCATTTGCTCGGAAAACATCTTCTTATATTGCATGGTTCATAATCTCTTGTTGAACGTAATAAACCTATTTAGAGCCGGAACGCCCGTAGTCTCTGCCTTTGATATTGCTTGTTTCCCATTTTCGGCTGGTTGCGAAGACCTTCACTTGGTAGGGCATCATCCGTGTAATTAATTCTCCTTGCGCAACCTCCGTCTCTTCATTACTGTAGAGCAAAGCCAGACGCCGGCCGTTGAGTGCTTCCAGACCCGAGACTTCTACTCCCATATGGGCATGTGCGTCTTCGTTCACGAGAACTACAAGCCATTCATCAGCGACGTTGCAGACCGTCATCATGACGTTGCTATCCGTGAGATTCTCGTACTCATCAATGACCGTTAGTTGTGCCTTCGCCACTTCCGGCGACACCAGGAACGGTTGCAAGGCCGCCAACTCCCTGGTAAGTGCATATAGAGACTGCCGAAAGTCGTCGGATTTTAAGTAATGTGAACCCCAATAGATGATTCCCTTGGCCCCGTGGACGATAACGTCGTATGCCATCAGACGCGACTGATCGAATGAGGGATAGGCTTCTTTTTTTCCATAGCGTCCTCCCAGTTCATGCCAGGAAAACGCTTGCAGGACCATCCAAACGGGCTTTTGGCCGCGGCCGATTTGCTTAAACCGCTCGGTTGCCCGGCCCATGCAGACAACTTTGCGGTTGGTGGCGGAGACAGGATACATGTCGCAACCGGTAATGTCGATGTTGTCAATGTATCCACGCATGTATTTGAGATCGCTCCTGCTCGCTTCGTTGATCCAAATCGGCCTCACTTGCTTATCCAGGGAACGGATAAGCTTGGCCCCTGCGCGGAGTCGGGGGAGGATTATTGCCGCCTGTTGTGCGGAGTACTCAACTGCGGCAGGAACTTGATTCTGCCAGTCTTTGGGAGTTTTATGAATTTTTTTTACTCGATATAGGTCGCTAATCCTCGTGAAAGAATGGACAATTTCGTCGGGTCCTTCCCAGACGGCCAAGGCCGGATGATCCTTAACGGAATTGATCTTCTTGCTCAGCTTTTCAATTTTGCCATTCTGAAGCTTGAGAGAAATCCAGCCCTGCATTCCCACTGCGGCGACCCGATCCAGCTCAGCTTTGTCTCGACATCGGACCAAGTTGATGCCCGCCGCGGCCATCGCTTTCAGGGCATTGTCGTCCTTGGGCAGTTCGTAGCAACCGATCGGAAACACCTCGCGGCCATCTTTTTTAATGAAACCGCTTGATTCCGCGAAAATGTGCATTGCCGTAACGGAGGTCAGGTAAAGCAGAGCAATAATAATCAGCAATCTTTTTTTCATGATAATGCCTATAGAGTGTTAGAGCAGTTAGATAGCTTATGTCCATAACCATGTAAACTTGCATGCAAACAGTCACAAATAGCTAGCGTTTCCGCAACCACGATATCTCCGGCTTCCGGTGCGAGTTTACTGGACCGCAAGGTTAGAGTCTCGTAGCCTCCAGGGCGTGAAAACGCTTCTTTAGTCGGCACATAGCCGGAATATCCGTTTGCAAGTTCGATAATCATGGTGTTTCTGAAAGGCGAGCGGGCTTTAATTTCCAGGCCAAACTCTACGAACAACTCAAACGGAACCATGACGATTGCATTGTTGCCGATGGCAACAACCGATATTTCACAAGTCTCGGTTGCGGACCGGGCCCTTTCATCGGCCAATGCCATCAAATCAGCGCATTCCTGTCGTTGCCAAGATTGCGTCTGCAGATATTGCTTGATGGAAAACTTTTTGCCAACTTCGGTTTCCGTTCCGTAATCCGACAACACGACCGCTTCGGTATCCTCATTCTCGGAACTGTCCTCTTTCAGAAACTGCTTCGCTACTGCAATGCTCGATTCGGGAATATCGCGGATGGGGATTCTTGCCAATCGCGTTGTTGCACGGATTTCAGTTTCTGTCTCAAGATTTGCCGCCGTGAAAACAGACTCAAAATTGTCCGCAAGAATCTTTCCCGTCCGATCCAGCCACGTTTCGCCCAATTCGATGTTTTCGGTATCCTGGGCATTGACCGGACATATGTTGCCGCATGCTCCATTGCCGAAAAGAACAACAGCCTTGTCGGAAACAAGCCGCCGCAAATGCTGTTCAATTCTGCCCGGATAATCGGCCGAGATGCGCGCATCCCGCCGCCCTAGGAACTGCGGATGGTTGGCAAAATTCACCAACGCACCAAGTAATTCCCCTTGTGCGTCGTGAAAATGCATTGCCAACAACTCATCGTCCGTCGGGCCTTCCGCGGCAACGATATCCGGGTTGCCTTTTTGCGGATGCGTCTCGATGCTCCCGTCTTTCATGATGAAACGAGCGTTGAAGGCGATGCCCGGCACGTTTGCCTTGCTAAGGCCCATGCGAGACGGCTGCATATTATCCAGGGCTTGCCGGCAGGCCGAGACCAACTTTTCCGGCAGCACATCCACATAATCGCGATCTTTGCAAGCTCCGAACAGGTCCGTCGTCAGCGGCCCAGAATGTGTGTGGGTGGCACTAAGGAAAACCCGGCCGGAAGGTATTGCCAATTCCTTTTCAATGGCCGCTCTGGCGACAGACACCGTTTCTTCGTGCAGAAAAAGCAAATCTACGGAAATAAAGACGACAACCGAATCGCCGCTTTTTACGGCCATCGCGCGGCAAAAGAGATGGTCCAACACTCCCTGCGAACGTTTAACGCCAGGATGCCCACCCATCAGTGTTCCCAATGGCGGCGTAATCTCCAGACGGCTAAAGCCTGCTTCAATCATTGCCGAGTTCCGTTCATACTAGATATATACTTTTCTGATGCCCAAATGGTCGGCCAAAAGTTCCAAGTGCCGCCGATAACCGCCGTATGCAAGGCACACATGGTGCGCCACGCCCTCCGCCAGAATCGCTTCCATGAATTCCGTAACCTTCATCTTGTGTCGGAAGTGGAACTGGGGAGCGAAACATGGCCGCTGCGGGGCCTCCACGCACTCGCCCTCGGAAATCAACAGCTTCCAGCCGTCCTTCTCGTCGATAAAACTGGCCAAGGTGGCCGGCCCCGCCTTGCCGCAATATTCGATCGACAATCCGTTGCCCGTGAAGTCCCATTTTTCGGGCGAGGGCGTCCAACGTGCCTTTTTGATATCGGCGCACAACCGCGGATCAACCACGCCGTGATGCGTTAGAAGCAATGTGTCCGCAGGCTCGTCGAAAGCTGTCCACTCCAGAAATACTGGCGTGGATTCTCCCAGAAGATGCAGCACTTTTTTCATGGCCAGATTTGCCATGTCGCCTTCACAGGTGTGCATACAGCCGATTTCTTCAACGGTATAGTGGGCGAAATCTGTCGACGCCCTGGTTGCGATTTCCAGATGGTGCTGGCCGAGGACGCTGACGGCGTCTAGATTAAAACGCAAAACGAGTTTTTTCAAGGCCAAGCCGACACGCAGCGACTTTATGATGTCTTCGTCCTCGACGTTGTATTTTTCTATCGGCCAGGCAGCGTCGATCTGGTTCCGATAGTCGGTGACTTCGTCGTCCCCGATTTCTTTCCAGATTCGCACAAAATGCTGGGCATCGACATACATAACGTTCGGGCCGATCGCGCCCTTGAGTTTTGTTTTATCGACTTCGATATCATACATGCCGCGAAATGTGTGGCCCAACAGCCCGAAGTCCATTCTTCTGAGTTTTTTGCAGATATCCAGAACCTGAAGGTGAACGGCTATTTTTTCGTATGCCGCCATGTCGTCCGAAGCGCCGACCACGACTTTATATGAGCGGCCCATCTTCCTGAACGCACCGATCAGTTGCGAAATGCCGACCAATCCCTCGTAACGGACGGTCTCGATGTTGTCCATGTCCAAAGGGAGTGATCGCGTTGCTTGCGTTGAAAAGACAATAATCGGCACGTTGGGCAGATGTTCGAGAACCTCCAGGGGAATGAAGTCGGTCACGTATGTGTTTTCCACGATGACGACGACATCGACCCTTTCTCTGCTGAAAGTTTCGCCGGCTTCGCAGGCATTGTCTAGTGTGTCGACCATGCCCGGATAAACGATATGACACTTGTCCTTTGTGGAAGCCGTGAGGTTTTGCACGACACGCTGTGCGTCATCGCGAATCTTTGCTTCAAGGTCCGAATCGGAGAACATGCCGTACCACTCGAACCAGCCCCCGCAGATTATCCCAACCCTCAGACTGCGATCCTTATTCTTTTTCGTACGCGATAGAATGTCGCCGAACTCTTCGTTGTCTGCGACTTCAAATGATTTAACTGTCATTACTTCGACCTTTGCTTGTCACTCGGTATTCTTACTCACGGTTCCACGAACTCGGCCCCGAGCATATCGCAGAGTCGCCGTATGTTGTCGGCCACATGCCCATGTACAATATTCACATGATGCGTTATTCCAAGATTGCAAACCGATTCCAGATAATTCCTGACCGGACGGTCTACTTTCACCGTAAACTGGTTCTGTCGACACGGCTGGGGCAAAGCCTCGATAGCCTCGCCCTCGGAAGCAAATATCTTCCAGCCGGTTTTGCCGCAAATCATCGACGCCATCGTCACCGGCCCCGGACGACCCGATACCTCGAATACAACGCCATCGCCCACAATTCCAAACGGCTCGGCCGTGGGTTTCATGATGGGCGAGAGCACGATGTCTGGGTCGGCCTTGCCGTTATGGACAAAATAGATCGCGCCGCGCGGCTCGTCGAACATGGCCCAGTCCACGAACATGGGCGAATTGCCGGTCAGTTTGTGGAGGATATACGCTCCGATTGTGTTGGGGATGTCGCCCTCACATCCCGCCGATATGCCGAGGCGATTCTCCGCCATCGAAAGCGCGAATTCTGATAAGGTTCCGGTGGCGGAACTGACACACTCGTAATCGTGCATGCATAATGCGCC
>CAZISU010000484.1:0-5318 GCA_964541935.1 uncultured Planctomycetaceae bacterium
GCGAGCTTTGCGGTGACATCCTTGTTTTGTGGCTCCAAAGAGTGAAGGGTTTTATAATAAGCCACACCGGCGGCAAAGTCTCGCTGCGTGACCGCGATCTCCGCAAGTCGACGAACCACATAAGCATCTTCGGGATACCGTCGGAGAAGTTCCTCCAACTGCGGCATGGCGGCTTCCGGTTGCTTTGCCATCTCATAAACATCGACAATTTGTCGCAGTACGCGATCGGACCGATCCAATTGTTCAAGAACCGAAATGGCCAGCGTCGTACGTCTTGCGGCAATCAACACACCGAGGAGTTCTTCTGCCTGTTCCTCGTTTGTGGTCGACAAGTTGCTGGCTGGAAGAAAACGATCGACCGCCTTATCCAGATCGTTAGCTGCAACCGCCGCTCGGGCGGCCTCAACGTAGACCGTGGCCTGTTCTTCCAATGTTAACTCTCTATCCATATGTTCGTTGATAAGATTGTCAAAAGCCTCGTCGGCCGCACGAGGGTCGTTCGTTTGCGCGAGTTGTCTAGCACTGGTCAGCGTCCATTCGAAGCGGCTCTCCTCAACGCGCTTGGCCAGACGTTTGGCGACGTCGGCCGCGAGTTCATGGTCGCCAATCGCGTCGGCCGCCTCGTAGATTCGCGAAAGACGGCCCGTGGAGAGATTCGGCAAGGCCGCCAGACGCTCCAGAGTGGATTCCACCTTGTTGCGTTCGGCGGGAGTTACAGCTTGGTGAGCAACGGCAATCAACGCTCGATCGCTTAAGTATGCCTGGCTGAAAATGAAAAGTGTTACAACCACCAGCAATACTGCGGCCAACTGCATGGCGGCCATCGGGAGCACTGGTAGCCGGCGATTACGCAAACTTGAGACAGATCGTGCAAGCGCGTTTTTCCAACGCCTCTTATTTGATATTAGCCGCCCAACCGACTTATTGTCTCGCCAACGAAAGTCGTGTTGTTGTATGATAGAATCTCCGACGCGCACGGTTTCCACATCGTGAACTTCGGCTTCGGTAACTATTGGGCCAAGCGGCGTATCCATTGCTACTTGCACGACGTCACCTTCCGGACAAGGCGTTTCGAGTGTCGCCAAAAAGCCGCGATTGTCGATCGACAGGGCAACCGATTTTTGCGCCGGAATATTCGGCAGCTTGGCATCAATCGTCACCGGTATCGGGAAATCGCCCTCGCCGCTCAATTCCTCGGGCGAAGTTCGGCTTCCTTGCCGCACCAAGCGATGCGCCATTGTGACTACCGGTACTACGTAGCTGAAAATAAGCCCGCGAAGCGAATCGCATTCACGCTCTCGTTGCGAAGGATCTTCATGCTCGAAAACGATTGTATAAAGGTAGGCAAAAGGCGTGTGCCGGCCAAGCATCGTCGACGCGACAATTCGTCCGTGGCATTCCGTTGTACCGACGGGTGTGTAATAGGTGAACAGTAAGAGTGATTCGCCGTCAAGTGGCTTCCAGGCAAGCAGGCGGCAGCCATTTTCGTTGCACTCGATAGATATGGCCGACTTGACGCCGTCCTCGGTTGCACAGTCGACCGCCATGCAGAGCGGATGCCGCCATGGAACTTCAGACGTTCGTTTGTCCAGGGCGCGTCCTAATACGGTTAACGCGAGCCCGGAGTGATACACGGCCAATGCAGAGCCGATAATCAAACCGAGATAGTCACCAGAAATACCGAATATAATACGTGAAACGGCCCAGGTAACCGCGACAATCGAAAGCCCGATCAGCAGCATCTGCGGCCACATATGGAACGAGCGGGTAGGCTTTGAACTGCGGCGTTTCTCCGTAACAACAAACTTCTGACGGCTGCGACGGAATAACGCCCGCCACAATGCCTGAATCTGCAAATGAAACGACGCCATCATGGCCAATTCTATGCCTACCAATTTGCCGCATTTGTTCGAGGCCATTTTTACGGCCGTCCAAACGGTGAAGAGATAGCACCCGACAACGGCGAAGTAGATCACGCTCATGTCGGCCACCGGCGGGATGCCTGTCAAAAGCATCACCAGAGGCGTCAGATACAAGATCAAGCGAGCCGTCCCCAACGTCCAGCAACCGATCGAGGCGAGGTAGTTGATTCGGCCGGCAAGCGTCAGGCCTTTCATTGTGAGCGGATTATCGTAGGCTAAAACGCTCATGTTTCCTTCACCCCAGCGAAGTCGCTGAGAGGCAAACGTCGCTGCGTCGCCCGGCGCAAGGCCAACGACCATTTCCTCGCCCACTGCGAGTGACTTCCACCCGGCGGCGTTGATGCGCATGCCGGTGTGCATGTCCTCGGTAATCGTTTCGGTAGCCAAGAGCCCGACCTCTTCCAGAGCCTTGCGCCTGAATATGGCCGCGGAGCCGCAGAAACATGCAACCCCATATCGATTCTTTCCCAACTGCACGGCCTCGAAAAAAATACGCACGTCTTCCCAGTAGTCTTTGGCGGCGCTTTTCCACCGTCCTATGAAGTTGTCGAGGTTGTATGTGGTGTGAGGTGCCTGCACGAACCCCATGCGCGGATCGTCAAAATAGCCGACCAAACGCGTGATGTAATGGCGGTACGGAACGTGATCGGCGTCCAGAATGATGACGAAATCGCCATCGGTTTGCCGCAGCGCGTTGTTGAGGTTGCCGGCTTTTGCATGCTCGCGGTCTGTCCGCGAAATGTACCGAACCCCAAGGCTTTCGGCAAGTTGCCTGACCTCGTCTCTTGCACCGTCGTCAAGCACATGTGTTATATGTGGATAATCCATCTCCACGCACGCCGTGAGCGTTCCTCGCAAAAGTGAAACATCCTCATTATATGTGGTAACGAAAACGTCGACGGTACAACCGGGCGGCGGACGGCGCAGCGGTGGCTCGACCAATCGCCATACCTGAAAGAAATAAAGCCCGAGTAACACTCCTGCGTATAATTCGGCCCCCAGCAATACGACTGAAAATGCGGCAGCTGACGGACTTGCCATGTTCATCGTCCAGATCAGCCGGTAGGTCAGGTACACGACCGTAGCTGCGACGGCCAGCAATATGGCAGCCTGCCGAGGCCATTGACGACGGGAAATCTCGTGTCGCGACAAACTCCATTGTGCATGCGTCAGATGCCATGCCGCCTCGCTCAACTGAGTTCCCCGATCCGAAGTGTCGTCGAGCGCTTCACCTAGAATTATTTCTGTTTGGTCTAACAGTGACTCGATCCGAGGCATGCTCTGATCGGAGTCCGTTTCGGATGTTTTAGATTTTTCCGGCGTTTGCCGGGAAATATCTTGCTGGCTTTCTTTAGACATAATTTTTCCCGCGGCGTAAGATGCATAGGAGCAGTCATAACCGTGTTAGCAGTTCGTTGAAAAACGACTATCTGCATTGATCTTGTTAGCCGAGCCGCTTGGAAAATGTACGTTGGCCTGCATGCACCAAACAGCAAACCCGCATTCGCACCAGGAACATAATTCTGCCCCACACGATTTTTTAGTGTTGCTTGTAGCGAATACTCATTCATCGTTCCTTCCGTGCAAACGATCCGAGAGGAAATCTATCATATGGAGGACACACAATGCCGCTAGATGAGGTACCACATGAAAACAACCACACGATTCGCATTGCTGATCCTATGTCTTATCCTTGCGCTGCAACCGACATTTGCCCTCGAAAATAACAACGCGGCGGCGAGCCGGGTTAGAATCGGCGTGGACATTCGGCTGGGCTTCAAATCGTGCATCAATTCCTGGTCACCGCTGACGAAATATCTATCCGAAGCGATACCGGATCATCGCTTTGTCGTAGTTCCACTTGCCTCTCGGCAGGATATCGATCGCACACTTGAACAAGACGATGTTGATTTTTTGGTGTTGGACCCGGCCATGGAGATCCCAGCCAACGATCTTAACGGCGCCACCCCCCTGTTAACCATGACGGAAATATTGTCGGGCGAAAAGGTATCGCGTCCCGCCTACGCCGCCAGCAGCGGAACCCTGATCCGACTCGCCAAGCGTTCCGACATCGCCACAGTGAAAGATCTGAGAGAAAAACGGCTCTCCGCCGTCAAACCATGGTCTTTAACCGGATGGATCGCACAGTGGGGACTGCTCAAAAAAAACGGCATTGACCCACATGGAAATCTGCAACAGGTTGTCTTCGAAGGTACCAACGGAAAAGTAGTGGAAAGTGTCCTGGATGGTTCGGCGGATGTAGGTGCCGTGGACAGCGAAATGTTACGCCTATTGATTCGCGGAAAAAAAGTCGACGCAAAATCGCTCTTCTTTATCGACCGCAAGGGGCAGGCGGTTCCTATGGATATGAACGAAAGCATTGCGTCCACAGCAGCCTATCCCGGACGAGTTTTATCTAAAGCCGAGGGCACTTCCGATAAGTTGGCCGCACAAGTTGTCGCCGCGTTGCTGAAACAAAGTGTGAGCACAAGTGCCGATAATGTTCCATATCAAGTAAGTTGGACGATTGCTCGCAACTACGGCCGGGTTCGCCAATTGCTTCGCAGCCTGATGGGACCGGATTACGCCGAATCGCCCGGCTTTCCGCTGCCGTGGGAATACCCAGCGTGGGTCTTTCATGCCGTGATTGTCGGCATAACATTGGGATGCTTTGCCATCGCAGCGTTAATCCTGCGATATCTTTACGGGAAACGCGAAAATGAGTTGCTCGGACAAGTTGACAATTTGCGACAGGAATTGCTTGAATCGCGTGCCGAACGGCAACGCATCGATGCGATACTGGCGCTGGCCGGCTGTGGAATCGACATTGTTGACGACGAAAATAGAATTGTGTTCGCCGATTCAGGTGTCGAACGTGAATATGGAGACTGGCACGGCCAGAAATGTCATGAGTATTATTGTCACTCAGAAACACCCTGCGCTGAATGCCGCCGGCCCGCCCCAAGCGATGAACAACGCCAGGTGTTCCTCGATATCAACGGCTCCGAACCGATACCCTCCTGCGACCCACACGCCAAGGTCCACTACATTAATGGACAATCGACACGCATGATCGGTATCCCCTACCGCGACGAAGGTGGGCGTTGGCTCTACGCAAGAGTCCATTTCCCGCTCGAGGCTTTCGCCGAGCTAACAGCCCGTTAAATAACACAAGTTGGACCTGCTAATTCAAACAAAGCCGGCTTGCCGGGTGTGTTTGAATTACTGGGTGGGATTGCGATGCGAAGTCGTAAGTCCTTTTGTGGTTCATCCGAAATTAGCGTACTCTCCAAACAGAAGAAGTACGGGCCAAACAAAAGAATTACGGGCCAAACAAAATAAGCACGCCCGAGAGGATTCGAACCTCTAACCCTCGGTTCCGAAGCCTGGAACACA
>CAZISU010000485.1:0-5316 GCA_964541935.1 uncultured Planctomycetaceae bacterium
ATGTGTGAGGCTCGGCTTCTTCGACGGCCACCGCTTCGGTCGGCAGGTCGCTACAGCTTATCGGCTGCCAATTCTTGTAAGCAAAAAGCCACACTCGGTAACGAGCATCCGCCTCGGGCAACCGGCTGCCGGATCGGGTTTCGGTATCCAGAAATTTGATAATCATGACACTTGCCCGCTGGAAGAGAAAAAATATGCAAAAACTGTCCACAAGGGGTTGACGAAGTGTGCCTGCGTGTAGTATACATACGTATAGACTGATGTCAATAGCAGCGGTAGCCGAGATGAAGAAAAAATAAGCGAATATTTTGGGACCGGAAAATGGGTGACCATGCGGGCGAGAATCTGCGGCGTTTGATGGCCGAGCGGGGGCTGTCCACCAAAGACCTAATCGAGATAACCGGCCTGGACCGGCGCACGATCAGCGGTATTCTGGCCGGCACGCATCGCTCTCATCCGCGCACCATCAATCGGCTGGCCAAGGGGCTAGGCGTGTCGTCGGACGAATTTTTTGTCACGCCCACCCAGTTGGTCTATCGGCGTTTCGATTCGCAAACCAACGCGGCCGTGGAAGAGGTTGTCGACGATAACCCCGAGCTGTTCGACGGCTGGACAGACGCCGATTTCGACGAACTGCACAGCCGCTTCGGCGCCGGCGGTGCCCTGACCGCCGCAGGCACACTGGATGCGGCCCGTTTGATGAACCGCAAACGCGAGCTGCACGACAAACTGGCGATCCTGCTGGAAAGCAGCCAGAAGCAACTGGTCGGGGAAATTTTGGAATCGCTGTATCGACAGGTTACTTCTACGGGGTAGATCCGTAGGCCGGGTTGTAACCCGGCGATGAGAGAGACCGACCGTCATGAAAACGCCGGGTTACAACCCGGCCTACGGCTAAGGCACTTTTCAACGGGCTGCCAACTGCTGCCGCACATGCGCTAGCCACTCTTCGCTGGGCAGAGCGTAAGGGCGGAACTTTTCTAGCTGCCCAAGCCCTTCGTTGTAGAGGATGGCCCGATGTACGCCCAGCCCGGCGGCGGCGGCCGAGTCGGTCAGGTTGCTCGAATCCGACGCGCTCATCTGGAACGCCACGCGGAGTTCGAAGTCGTGGATCGTCTGGCGGTCGATCCAGCGTGAAAGCGTGTTGTAGGTATCGCTCCACACTAGCGAATGGATACCGACGGCCGGCCCTTCGCGTAGGATCTCGCCGAATTGGTCCGCTGGGCTGACCTTTTTTTCTTCGTCGAACGACGAGGAGAAGCCGAAGCTGTCCTCTTCCTTGCGAAGCTCGCGGAAGCGGCCCAGGTTGTGGACGAAAACGAAAATCGGTTGCACCGGCCGTTCGGGATCGTCGCGTCGCGCTTTGAGCTCGGCGGCGATTTCTTCCAGTTCGCCGCCGGCCTTACGGGGTTGGCAGAGCTTGACCCCATGCGGCACGGCCTCGGAAACCTGCTGCCAGATGCGCGCCTCGGCCGCTTCGGGATGCGTGCCGTCGAGAACGTAGAACGAGGTCTGCTGGGCATCGCCGGTCGGTATCTGCGCGGCCAGGGAGACCATGGCGGTCGCCATAATCCCGATGGCCTCTTCTTCGCGATGGCCCACCAGCACCAGATTGCTGCCGCCTTGGCGATGGAACGTGGCTGCGGTGGGATCCTTGATGGCTACGGCCGCGCCCAGCCAGGCGCGTGGGGCCGCGGTTTTTGCCGGCGCGGAATCGGCCGCAAGTATCTCTTCGAGCAGGCGGTTGTTGCGTGGGTTGGCGGCCGCGTTGCCTTCGAAAATGATCGGCGGCGGCGTCTGGCAATTCCGCTCGCGGGCCAAGCGGCGTACGTGGCCCAGGAAGGTGTCTTGCACGTTGTCCGGTAGCCAGACGACCTGGAAGGGATGGTTGCCCTCGTACATGCCGTTGGCGTCGTTATAAATCGCCTCGCCCGGCCGGGTCAGCAACCGTGCGGCCGTGTTCTCTTCGCTGAGGATCAAATGCGCGTCGGCCTCGCTGCATTGCAAGGCAATACGCACGGCCATTTGCCCGATGGTCGCGCGGGGCAGCGAATAGGAGCCGGCCAGCGTTTGCGAACCCAACATGACGTGCATTCCAAAAGCACGTCCCTGGCGGACCAGACGATCGAGCAGCAAGGCGGAGTTTTGTGAGATGCGGTCGTCTTCCACAAAAAGCTCCTGGAACTCGTCGATCACCAGCAGAACCCGCGGCATGGCGTCACCCGGGCGGGCCTTGCGATAGGCGGCCAGATTCTGCACGCCCAACTCGCGGAAGATGTCGCCGCGACGTTTCAGTTCGGCATCGAGTCGTTCTAACACACTCTGCCCAAACTCCCGCTCGCTCTCGATGGCGATGACCCGCGCGTGCGGCAGCTCGTTTTGCGAGTAGGCTTTGAACTCGACGCCCTTTTTGAAGTCGACCAGATACAGCTCGACTTCGTCGGGCCTGTACCAGAGAGCCACGTTGGTAATGATGGCGTGCAGCAGGTTCGATTTGCCGGAGCCCGTCTTTCCGGAGACCAAAACGTGCTGCGCGGTGCCGCGGCCCAGCTTGAGATGCTGAAGCTTCATGGCTCCGGCGCGACCCAGCGGCACGTCGATCCCGGCGGATGCGTCGGCCGTCCACCAGTCTTCTTCCTTGGGCACGACAAATTCGAAGGGCACCTCGACGCGGTCGACGTCGCCCAGCTTTTCTCCGACCTGGCGAATGATTTCGGTAAAACGACTAGCTTCGGGCGGCGCATCGAGCTCGAGCTGGACGTCTTCCAAGCCCGAGTCTTCCCAAACAAAACGCTCGTCTTGCCAGGCCAGGTGGACACTATGCGGGTCGAGGTCTTCGAGCTGGAATCCGTGCGGCATTTTCATGCGCGTGTCGACAGTCATCAGCGTATGCACGCCACAACGGGCACCGCTGGCAATGATGCTCGTCAGCCGTCGCGCGGCCGATTCGGTGAAATTGGCCGGGAAATTCGCCACCACCAGCACCCGATACGGTTCGGCCATTTCGCCGGCAAATTCGTTATATTCCTGGATCGTCTTGAACTCGTTGCGAAGGTAGACCTGGATCACGTTCTCCATGTGTTCGGTGAGATCCACCAGACGCTGGTCGATGTGGGCGCTTTCGGTCCAAATGCGGCTGGTAACGAGCCGTTCGTCAAAATCGGCCAGGTGCATGAAGGCCGAAAAATTCTCGCCCAAGCCGATGGGGTCGATGATCGTGAAACGCACTTTGCCCGGCCGCGACGCGGTCAGCATCCGCAACATTACCGCGCCCAGCGCGTGGGCCGCCGTCGTGCGTCCCGTTTCAGCAGCCTTGAAAATCAAGGAGCGGTTGGGGAACGGTACGAGTGCCGGCAGCTCATATTCTGTACGCTCGATGGCCATGCGTTTATCGCTGCAGTTCGGGTCCAGCGTCTGCCCGCCTTCGGCGCGGGTCAGGTCCAGACGCACTTGGCCGAAAGGTATCGCCGCGGGCGTGGCGTCCGACGGCTGCCAGTCCTGCCAGCGGTCCGAATCCCAGTCGGGAAAGCGATCTTGGGTATCCTTGCATAAAGCTTGCACCGACTCTTCGAAATCGTCCACGCCCGTCCGCCAACAGTCGGCCATTTCGTTCCAGGCTCGATCGTAGCGCCGCTGCTGCTCGTCTGTTGTGCGGGTATGATCGGCCGCCAAGAGGTTCGCCTCGTGGCGAAAACGGCGGTCGATCTCGTCGAACCTGTTCGACGATTCTTCTTCCAAGGCGGTAATCGCCGCATCGCGACGGGCCACGAGTTTTTCGAATCGCGGTGGGTATTCACGCTCCGCCTGCTCGAACTCGGCCGTGCGACGGCTGTTGATCTCGGCCAGGATCTTCGAAGCCGCGCTGTTGGAACGGTCCAACTCGGATTTAAGCCGCGCGGCAATGGCGGCCTCTTCGCACTGGCGTGTAACCTCGGCCGCCTTCAGTAAGGCGTCGACCGATTCCTCGGCCTGGGTGACGGTTTCACGCAGAGCCGTATACGCGCGGGCCGACTGTCGGCGTGCGATGCGGAATAGCCAAACACAAGCGCCGGCCCACAGTACCAGGGTAACGACCGCGCTCAATGGTAGCGAATAAATCCAGTTCGGCGGGCCCAGTAACCATATGGTTATCGGGATCAGCACAAACGCGAAAAGGACCAGCAGTCCCACGGGGCTACTGCCTTCGAACAGCTCGGCGATCTTCTGCGCGACCAGCTCGTGCCACTGTTGCTCAACCTTTGTCACCAGTTCGACAAGACGCGGCATTGTATGTTCTTCCGCCGCCTCGTCCGCCGTTTGCGCAAAAACCGCATCAGCCGAAGATTTTCTTGTTTCTTTTGACTGGGTAGGGGTTTTGCACTCTGAGTCTGATTCGGGCTGTGGAAACTCGCGCCACAGGCGTCGGCGCTGGAGCGTTTGCTTGGCCGCCTGGTGGATCGATTCGAGCCGGGCTCGCTGCGAGAGGATTTGATTGCGCTTCACGTCGAAGCGTTGCGCGGGGCCGTCCTTGGTGGCCTCGAAAACCGTGTTGGCTTCCCATTGGGCGTCGTGCAGTTTCTGGTTTTCGACCCGCTGGGCCTCATTGTAGTGGATCGTACGCTCTTCGCGAAATTTCTGGTACTCGCTCTTCAGGGCCGCCTGGGCGGTTTGAAATTCGCTCAGGATCTCCTGCGACGACTTGCTGTAGTCGGCCTCGGCGCGAGCTTTCTCCTCGCGGTACGATTCCAGGGCCTCGTCCTTCGAGACCTGATAACCCTTGGCAGTTGTCTCGCTCTCGGTGGTCCGTTGAAACGGAATGTCTCTCTCGACCGCAGTGCGCTGGGCCACCAGACGACACAAACGGTCGTACAATTCACGCGCTAAATTCGCCGAGAAAGCATCTTTTGTCATAGTCTCAATACCCTTCACAATCCCGTTGCGCCTTACCCATCACCTCGGCAAACTCGCCGATAGCCGCCAGCGTGCGGCGAACCGCCGGCTCCAACTGGTCGAGGAACTCCTCTTCGAACTTACGGTGCGTCTCGTCGCGCCACTTGTCGGAGATCTGTCCCCGCGCGACTTGCAGGTTCTTCATCGCCTGCCGCAGCCGTCCCGTCGGTGTATTTAAATCACAGGCTTTCATCGCTCGTCCTCTGTCCTCTGTTCTCTGTCCTCTCCTTCTCCCTCTTCACTCTCTTCCTCCTCCACATCCTCTTTCGACAACCGCTCGACACTAGACGAAGCGGAACCCGTGGGCTCCTCGCCGGTTGTGGACGCTATGGCCACATGCGATTCCAGTGTGGTCATCAGCCGGTTCAGCACGCCTTGCGCGCGGGG
>CAZISU010000486.1:0-5309 GCA_964541935.1 uncultured Planctomycetaceae bacterium
ATTGAACCGCCCTAAAAGGAAATCTCTTTTTTACAGAAGAACGGTTGCTTTATCCAATACCGGCTTCATGGGCGACCAGAACGGCCAAATCGACATCGGCACCTATAAGTTCGGCGGCGCGCCGTTTACGATGAGCGGCTCCGCGAGTAAACGGGCCAAGGCCTTCAAGTTCCGCGACATTAGCGATGGCTTGAGCAACACTCTAATGGCCTCGGAGGTCGTTCAGGGACAGCAAGATGAGCCGGGCGTGCATCGCGATATCCGCGGGCATGTATGGAGTGGCCAGGCGGCCGGTTTCTCCTCCTATCTGACGCCGAACTCTGGTCTGCCCGACCGCATGCAGGAATACTACTACTGCGGCACTCTGGCGAACTCGCCGCCTTGCGCCACCTACTCCACCTCCGAGCCAATGATGGTCGGCGCCCGCAGTCGTCACCCGGGCGGCGTGCAAACGGCGCTGTGCGACGGCTCGATCCAATTCATCTCCGACGATATCGAACAGTTCGTCTGGCGTGCTCTGAGCACCAGCCAAGGCGGAGAACAGATTGATAAGACGGAAACGTTCTAAACAGAGCTTGTCTCATATAATCGTCAGAGGGTTGGCAAATCGCAATATGTGCCGTGCTAGACATCGATATTTTCTTTTTTCCTTAGCGACCCTGGTGCTTGTGACGGCAACTGCCACCGCCGAGCAGCGTCAGGCCTTCACGGTCACGATCCTACCAGACACACAAGCCTATGCGATCGACGACCCCTCGGTCTATCTGGCCCAAACGCAATGGATCCGCGATAACGCAGAGGCGGAAAACATCGATTTTGTCGTTCACATGGGCGACATTGTCGAAAGCCGCAACGCTTCGGAGCCCGAGTGGCAAGCGGCCGATGCGGCGCATGATGTGCTCGAACTGAATCCGCCCATTCCATACAGCGTGATGGTCGGCAACCACGACGTGGGCGACGTCGACGGACAAGGCACCCATCCCCGCGACGCCACGCTCTACAACCAGTATTTCGGCCCCCAACGGTTCACCGATGCGAGTTGGTATGGCGGACACATGGGGCCGGGCAACGAGAGTAACTATTGTTACTTCCAAAGCTCCGGCATGGACTTCATGGTCTTGAGCCTGGAGTTCATGCCCCGCGATGAAACACTCACCTGGGCTTCCGGCGTGCTGGCCGCCAATCCTGACCGCCGCACGATCATCACCACCCATTACTACCTCGAAGGTAGCAGCCGCTGGAACGGCACTTCCTACGGAACTCTCTCTGACAACAACGGACAGCAGGTCTGGGACAAGTTGATCCGGCACCACGACAACATCTTTATGGTCCTTAGCGGCCACCTCTCGGGCGAGTCGACGCACATCGCCGAGAACGATTTCGGCCACGACGTGATCGAGATCCGCACCGACTATCAGGACACGATGGACGGCTGGCTACGCAATATGCGGTTCGAGCCCGAAGAAAACACGATTCACCTCCGCTCCTACTCGCCCCTGCTCGATGCGCACGACGGATACGGTGCTCAACAACAGGTCTATTACGACATGAATGGAAGCGGAACGCCCCCAGACGATCCGTCACAGAACGACATGAGCGAGATCGGCCGGCTCAGTGCCCAGACGACCTTGATCGATTTTGGCGTCAGCGATACTGTCACCGATGACGTGGGCCGCGAATGGAACAGCATCTCCGGTCCACGAGGCGTGATCCCAGGCGACGGCAGGTATCTTGAAAATGGCAGGGACATTGACGGCAACGCGACGGATATTGACGTAACATTTACGCTCATCGGTACACCGCAGTTCAGCACACCCACCGCGCGGCCAGATGATACCCAGGTCGACGACGCTTTCATCGGCTTTCCCGAAACGGCTTACGGCGACACGATCGTCGTCTATGACGACAACGCCCTAGTTGTCAATGTAGAAGACCTTGACCCCGATGCTAAATACACGTTTTGGCTGTTCGGTCTGCGAGGTTCTTCGATTGGCGGCACCGGCCCTCGCGTCACACAATACACGCTCGACGACGAAACACAGCAGGTCGACGCTTGGGATAACCAGTCGACCTGCGCAGTCTTTAGGGATCTGATGCCGGACGAGTCGGGAACGATTTCGTTCTTGGTCGAAGCGACAACCTTCGACAACACCAACGGGTATTTAACGGCCATGGCCGTCGAGCGTCAGTTAACGCCGGGCGATGCCAACGGCGACGGCGTGGTGAACGAAGACGACGCCGCGATTCTTGCCGAGAATTGGCAGACGGCGTCGGGCGCGACCTGGGCCGAGGGCGACTTCAACCGTGACGGCGCCGTCGACGCCGTCGACGTCACGATCATGGCGGCCAATTGGCAGCCAGACGTCGGAAACACAGCCTCGGCACCCGAGCCCGCCACGGTGATGCTCTTGCTCAGTGCCGTGGCATGGATTCTGATTTCGAGGCATCCTTTCCAAGGATAACAAGAAATGGATCGACGCAACTTTCTACTTTTGTTCGCCGCGACAAATGTATATTAAAGTTCCTTGATGCGGATATTGCGAAACTCGACCCGATCGTGATGGCCCAGGAACCCGATGTAACCTTTTTTACGTTGCAGACCGGTATGGGAAGTGCCGTCGATGGCTTTGGTGCCGAACGGTTTCAGGTCGGCGTCGAGGATCACGGTGCCGTTGAGTGTTATCTTCAGGCGGCTGCCTTTGCACATGATCTCCTCGCGGTTCCACTGGCCCACCGGCTTCATGTGCCCGCGTTTGGCGGCTACTCTTCGGTAAAGCGATCCGTTGTACTGATAATCCTTAATATTCTTGTATTTGGGGGAAGAATCGTCGAGGATTTGGATTTCCATGCCGTCGGTCGGAGGCGTGCGATCTTTCGGGGTGCGGATGGCAATACCGTTGTTTCCGCCCGGCTCGAGCTTATACTCGAAACGAAAGATGAAGTCGGCGTACTCCCTATCCGTGAGAAGGCATCCCCCGCCCCCTTTCTTGGAGACCAACTTACCATCTTCAACCCGATAGCCGTTGGTGGCACCTTGCCAACCGTCGAGCGACTCGCCGTCAAACAGGCTGACGAAGCCCTTGGCCGCTTCCTTCGGGCATGAAACCGATTTGACATCTTCGGCATAAGCCAAAGATGTGAATAACATCAAAGCGGCGATGAAACTGAAGTAACGCATTTGTGAGATCCTTTATCTTTCTGTGGCGGAGGTGTTCGTGGCAAATTTCAATATAACATCCCCTCACATGAACTTCCAGTGTTCTTCACCACACGGAATTTGACATTTTTCATGATCGACCATTCGCGCGGTTCTTCGGCCTTGGAAAAGTTTTTCACCTACTATGCCCGCGGGCCGCGGCGGTATTCGGCGGGAGTGTGTCCTGTGTGTTGGCGGAAGACGGTGGTGAAGTATTGCAGATACTCGAAGCCGCAACGCTCGGCGACGTGTTTGATCGGGATGGCGGTTTTTGTTAATAAACGCTTGGCCTGCTCGATTTTAACACGCTGCATTTCTGCGTGAATCGTGCGGCCTAGCGTGGTGTGAAATTGTTTGTCCAAAGTGGATCGGGAAAGATCGACCAAATCCAAGACGTCGGAGACCTGGATTGGGTCGCAGGCATGTTCGCGGATGAAGGCAACAGCCCGGCCGACGTTGTCGTCTTCGATGGCTAGAGTATCGGTCGATTGGCGAACGACGATATTCTCCGGCTCCAGAAGAGTTCTTAACCGCGGCACTTTCTTGCCGGCCATGAGTCGCTCGAGTAGCAGGGCGGCTTCGTAGCCGATCTGGCGCGAGCCCTGTTCAATGCTGGTCAGGGGCGGATTGGTCAGTTCACACATCACTTCGTCGTTGTCCACGCCGATGACGGCTATGTCATCGGGCACACGAATGCCCAGGTTCCGACACGCTTCGATCACATGTCGGGCGCGAATGTCGTTACAGGTCATCAGCCCGACGGGCTTTTCCAGCGAGACAAGCCACTCGGATAACTCACTCTGCAACTTACCCCATTGGCGTGCGGTTCCCCTTCGGCCGGTAAACACGGAACAAGAAAAGCCGGCCTCTTCGATCCGCCCGCGAAATGCCTGGCCACGTTCGACCGACCAGCCAATGATTTGTGTGCGAGGTAGGCCGCAGAAGGCGAACCGGGTAAAGCCGCAATCCAAAAGATGCTCGGCGCCGAGCCTCCCCATTGCTTGGTTATCGGTTGTCACGTATGGGATGCCCGAGTTGTCGTCGTACCAGCCGTATCCGCCGCCGATGCCCACGATGGGGATTTTTAGGCCGCTTACAGTTTCGGCCGTTTTGCGGTCGTCGAAATCGGCGATGATGCCGTCCCAGTGCCAATCTTTCATTTCGGGGATGCGCAGATCCGGATCCTCTTCGACATAGAGGCTCCAGTTGCCCGTCTCATGCACACGGGCCGCCACGCCGCGTACGATGCGACGGTCGTAGCGTTGCGACGATTTCATAATCAAGGCAACTTGCCAAGTCTTGGCCATAGGAATGATTCTCCAGCTTTTTCCGGTCGGGCTTGCCGGCTGATGGGCAGCTTGCCCACGACAGTGCAAGCAATCATAGCCGATCTGCGGGGGTATTACCAGATATTGTAAACATTTTGTGATATATTTACTGTTTTCGGAGCTTGAAACCTGCTATTATCATAAAAAGAATTATTTACCAACGGAAAAAGCCGTACGCGGTGGCCATTACAGTGTCATTGCTCCAAGTTGCTATGTCGGCCCCGAAGGCGGACAGGTCTTGGTCGAGCCCACGGTCGAGGAAATCAACAAACTGTGGAACGCTAAGGATAATTGCCATGCAGCAAATTAAAATAAATATCGTTACCTCGATCACGTTGTTGGGTGTGCTTTTGATACTTCCGGCCATGGGAACTCTTGTGTCGGAATTACATGCGACTGAACTGCTCATCGGCACGAGCACAATCAGTATCACGCCCGACCGACCGGTGGACTTGATGGGACAGTTTTCCGCCCGCATTGCCCACACGGTCGAAAGTCCATGCACCGCAACCGCCGTGGCGTTGGAATCGCGCGAGGGGGACAAAGTATTGGATCAGGCGATCATGGTATCGTGCGATCTAGCTGTCATTCGGGGCGGTATTCTAGAGCGGTTTCGACAGAAGGTCGCGCCGCGGCTGCCGGGCTTCGACATTAAGAAGGTTTTCTTGAGCTGCACCCATACCCACAGCGCCCCGACGATGATTGACCGTCATATCATTCCCAAGGACGTCATGCAGCCGAGCGAATACGTCGATTTTATTGTCGACCGGCTATGCGATCTGGTG
>CAZISU010000487.1:0-5306 GCA_964541935.1 uncultured Planctomycetaceae bacterium
CAAAACTCAATGTTAGGCTGAACCAATACAGTCGATGTCCACGGAAACGCTTGTTGCGCTGCCGTCGGCCAACCCATGGTTGACCACACCGGGGTGGTTGCTGCTGGGCCCGAACGTCCAGGGCTTGCTGCCCGAGTGGTCGGCGGCCGGAATATAATACTTGCCTTCGCCCCCATGGTTGATCGTGGCCGCCACTTCTTCGCAGGGCACGTAGTAACCGCCCTTCTCGTCGATAACAAACGATGGTTGCGACTGCTCGGCCAACCCAACCACGGCCGCCGTGGTCCCGTCGATCCAAGCGGCATAGTTCTGCTCGCGCGTTTCACAGAGCAGGGCCGTATTCGAAGTTCCGTCGGAGATGTCGCTAATCGTGGTCTTCGATCCGGGGTAGATTGTGCCATTGGGATGCGCGGTGCCTCCAATCGGCCGCGTCTCGGTTCCGTAAAGGCTGGCCAGATGAGTGGCGCCGATGGCCACAAAGTTACTGATCCCCGATGTTTTCTTGGCATACTCTGGCGCTGCGGCCAAGTCCGCACCTTTGAAAGACGGGCAGAGAAGCATGGGGCCGGTGCGCTCCTTGTCAAACCTTGCCGAACAAGTCGTGCCCGCCACCAGTGCATGGTCGGGGTTGTTGTCATACGGAAACCCACTGTCCAGATCGAGTTTACTATAAAGGCCGTGTTCTTCATAGTGTGGAAGAAATAGAACCCTCCAGCTAAAGCCGGCCGAGCCGCCGTCGGTGTTGAAAGAGCCAGGCGCCGGACCTGTCGCGTTGAGCGTTTGCTCGCCAGTCCTAACCAGCATCGAAGGCGGGAACCGGCCATTTGCATCGTGGTAGTTGTGCAGCGCCAATCCGATCATCTTGAATGTGCCGACGCAGGCAGCCCGCCGTGCCGCTTCGCGTGCCGACATCACTGCTGGCACGAACAGCGCAATGAGACACGCTATAACAAAAATTATCACAACCAGCTCGACGAGAGTGAAACCTCGCCTGCAACAAGAACGGAGCATGGAGCCGTCTCCTTTTTCCATCTTCTATAACGGATCGGTCGCTGTAAGGTTCGCTACAATCGCTCAGAACCATCATTTTCACCACAAGCAATTATGGGCGTAACGTTCTTATCTTCCTCCAACCGTTTCTCATAAATCCAATACGTCTTACTAACGGATAATAACGCAGAAAATGAAATATCTGGTGATTTCAACGGTTCACTTAATAGCACTGAGCAGTTTTCACTTATTTTCGTCCCGTTTCTCTCTTCCTCTCCCTTCTTCGAAGCGAACCATCTGAGAAATTAGAGGATCGGTGAGCTTTTCTCTTCCGTGACCCGAGACCGCATACACGATTGCAGCAATATTTAGCCCGAGAAAAAGGATGATGCCCAACACGGTTTCGATGCCGGACGAAAACATAACACTCAAAGCATTCTCTCGCGATTCGTTGCCATATAAAGACAAAAACATAATGACAACAAAAAAACAAGCATAATGACTTGCTGCTATTGCAGCCAGGCAGGTGCCCGGACGCGATCCATTTCTAATGTGATGCAGCAATACAGCATATCCTGCATAAAGCGACATGCAAAGCGCTGCCATTAACAATAGAGACATGACAGGTGCCGAATTCGTCAGCAGGTTGGCAACAAAAAACCATACAAGAGCAACGGGCCCATAGAACAGGCAAGTAGGCCCCCAAGAACCATGCCCTCCACCCATCAACTCCAAACAAATCGGCATCGGCAAGATTGCCAGAATGCTGCCAACTATTGCAGCGATCAACACCCCATACTTCTTGCGGAGACTATTCATTTACAATGACCTCACGTATAAATTCGCACAGCCAGAGGTATTGATCATTGATCATTAATCATTGAACCTTGTTCATTTCCTCCCCTCTCCACCCCCAACCCCTTCTCATAAATCCGATACGTCTTATAATGCTTCGCCCCCACAGCCTCCACCGTGCGGTTGATCAGATAATTATCTTCCAACGTCCAGCCCAACTCCGCGCCCTGATAGCCGATCGTATTTTTGCCGTAATTGAGCGTGTAGAGGATCAAAAGCTCGCTGATACCGCGGCGGCGGTACTCGAGTAATAGATCCAAGATCAGCATCCGCGCCGTTTTGATGCGCTTGGTGCGGCGCACCAACCGCGCCAGCCCCAGGGGCACGCCGAAGGTCGTCAGACGTCCGTTGAGCGGCTGGATGGCCTCGTTTAAGTTGGGCACGGTCACCGAGAAACCGACCGGTTTGCCGTCGACTTCGGCCAGCAATGTGAGGTCGGGCTTGGCGATCCGCGCGATTTGCTTGGCCATGTAGAGAAACTCGGCTTCGCTCAGCTTGACGAAACCCCAGTTGGCATCGCGGGCACCGTTGTAAACCGACACGCAGCGCTCGACTTCGGCATCGAAATCGTTAGGGTTGACCGGGCGGATGGTGACCCCTCCGCGCTTGGCCAGGCGTTGCGCGCGGCGGTGCCATTTCTCCACCATATTATTCGGGTCGGTAAACCACCAACTATACAGATCCTTGACCTTGGCCAGCCCCCAGGCTTCCAGCAGCCCGCTATAATAGGGCCGGTTGTGGTTCATCATTACCGTCGGCGGGGTATCGAAACCATCGATCAACAGCCCGCAAGGATAATTGGTCGAATAGTCGATGGGCCCCATAATCGAGTCGCGGCCCCGCGCGGTCAGCCAGTCGGAGGCCGCATCGAGCAACGCGTCGGTCACGTTCTGATCTTCGATCGATTCGAACATGCCGAAACAGCCCACGTTCGTGCCATGCAGTTCGTTGTAGTGCGGGTCGTCGCTAACCAGGATTCGCCCCACCGCCCGGCCGCCCCGCAAGGCCACCAGCGCCGTGGCGTCGCCGTGCAAGTAAAAGGGGTGCTTCTTGCGGTTGAGAAATTCCTTCACCTCGAGCAAAAGCGGCGGAACCCAACGTGGATCGTCGCGATAGATGGGCCAAGGCACCTTGGCGAAGCGGTCCAGGTCGCGCCGCGTGCGCACCTCGCGAACTTCGATCGCGTCGGCCGCCCGCCCGGCGGAACGCCCGACAACTGATCGAGTGAGTTGTTGTGATAGTTGCAACGGTAACAAACGCATGTGCGAATTCCAAGGTGGCGTGAACGACTGACGGTTAAGACTTCCCCTAAAAAGAGTCTACTTTTCCGGTTTCGGATCCCAGTCGTACATCCTGTATGTTTTGTTAAGGATCGCGCCGCCCTTTTCCAAGCTGCCGCGCGAAAGCGAATTAGATTCCAATACCCATGAAAACTCCGCCTCTTCCAATCCCCAGCCCACCACCAAGGGCACCATCGCGCTGAGCAGCGCCAGTCCCACGCCCATCAGTTGATACTCGGGCAGGACGTTGGTGCTGATCAGGCGGATCTTCTTGATGTCGCGTTTACGTCGTAAAAGGTGCAAAAAGCCAAAGGGGAAAAGACGCCCGTCGATCTTTTTTATGCGTGGGTTGTAATCGGGCAGGCCGAAAGTAGCCCCCACCATTTTCCCGTCGACCTCGGCGGCCAAAGCCAGCTCGGGAATCATCAAATGCTTCAGGCCCGCGGCCGTGTGTCGTACCTCGGCGTCGGACAAAGGCACAAAGCCCCAGGTATTGCCCAGTGATTGATTGTAAATATCGAGGAACGCCATTACATCTTTGACAAAATTTGACTTATTCAAAGGGCGTATCTTCAGATCCAAACGTTCGACGATCTGTTCGCTGATCGGCGACAGTCGCTCGTTGATCTTGGGCAGCATATCAATGTGGCCCCAATAGGCGTACAGATCCTGCGTCTTTACGAAGCCGTAATTCTCGATCAACTTTTCGTAATAAGGATGGTTATACGTCATCATGAACGTGGGCGACGAATCGAAACCGTCGATCAAAAGCCCCAACTCATGGTTCAGCGAAGGATTGGTCGGCCCGCGAAAACAATGGATGTCGCGCTCGGCCAGCCAGCCCCGTGCCGCTTCGAACAATGCGTCGGCCACCTGCTGGTCGTCGATGCAATCGAAGAAACCGAAGAACCCCCGTCGCTCCTTGTGGCGGTCGATATGCCCCTGGTTCAAAATCGCCGCGATCCGCCCACAAGCCCGCCCATCGTGATAGGCCACAAACGTTTGGATACGGTTGTCATCGTAAAACGGGTGCCGGCTGTAGCCGACCAATTCACGCTGGTTACCCCGCAAAGGCGGAATCCAATTGGGATCCCCCTCGTAGATGGCCCAAGGTAATTGCAGGAAATCTTTTTTTTCCCGCCTGCTGGTTGCTGCTATAACTTTCACGTCTGGCATGTGAACTCGATTACTATTGCGGATGCTTTTTCCCGTCTGCGATGGCTCTATCGCCAATAGGCCGATTGCAGAATTGTAGCCGCTCCCGCACAAGAGGGTCAAGACGGTCTAAAAACTCGCTAAGCACACGCACCCCCCCAGATGGCAAAGGCCGGCCGGACTCGGGCTAAAGCAATTGCCGCTTGCAGCGGTTTCTCTGTCCTCTCAAAAACTAACGGCTCCAAGCCAACCATTGCCCAAAAGCCGATCTCAACAACGGAGTCAGCCGCGTGCGATTAAACTGGTCGGCGATTTTCCGCACGGCTTCGCTCTGCGTGGGATAAGGGTGAATCGTTTCGCCGATCTTCTTCAGCCCAATATTATGGGTCATGGCCAGCGTGATTTCGCAGATCATATCGCCCGCGTTTCGCGCAACCACCGTAGCACCCGCAATCCGATCTCTGCCTTTCTCGACATGCACCTTGACGAATCCCTCCTCCTCTTCGCCTTCCAAAACGGCGCCTTCCAGAACGGCGCGATCCACATCGGCAAGCTTCTCGACAAACGTATCCACTTCCATGCCCCTTTCATGCGCCTGCGACTCGTAGAGCCCCACGTGTGCGATTTCCGGCGAAGTATATGTACACCAGGGGATCTTCAACTCGCTCATCTTGGCGCGGCCGCCGAACAGTGCGTTGCGAATCACAATCCGAGCCATAAAATCGGCCACGTGGGTGAATTTATACGCCGAACAAACATCGCCGGCCGCGAAAATCCGCGGGTTGCTCGTTTGCAATCTATCGTTAACCTCGACTCCCTTCGCGTCGTATTCCACCCCGACCGTATCCAAATCGAGACCGTCAACCCGCGGCACACGGCCCACGGCCACCAGCAGCTTATCCACCGGCCCGTCGAAAGTCTCACCGCGCGGCCCCACGAGCAAGCGAATTCGCTCACCCTCGCGACGCACCTCCGCCACGCGACCATCGCATAAAAACTGCACGCAGTCTCGCGTCATGGCTCGTT